>DATILK010000392.1:0-2123 GCA_035476555.1 Chthoniobacterales bacterium
CGAGATCCAGGCCACCGGTCTCGCGCCGACTAGCGACAACGAATCGGCCATCCTCATGCCGCTCGGTGCCGGCAATTACACCACCATTGTCCGCGGCGTGAATAACACCACCGGCATTGCCGTTTCGGAAGCGTACAAGCTGAATAATTAGTCGGGTTGGGATTGGCAGCGCGGGGTTGAAAATTGCGCGTTACGCGCCATCGTCCCCTCCTCTCAAACACTCAAATTCCTCAACTTCTTTATGGCAGCCGCGAACGATCTCCGCAAAGGGCAGGCAATAAAATACAATGGCAACACCGCCATTGTTCTCGACGTGCACCATCGCACTCCGGGTAACTTGCGCGCGTTCGTCCAGGCGATCATTCGCTACATCAACACGGGGAAAAGCGCCGACGTGCGTTTCGGTTCGACCGATAAAATCGAGCTGGTCGACATCAATCGCACGACGCTCGAGTTCAGCTACAAAGACAACAACGGATACCATTTCATGGATCCCGAGACGTACGACACGGTCACTTTGAACGACGATCTCCTCGGCGACGCGAAAGATTATCTCGTTGAGAATTTGCCGGTCCAAGTGCTCTACGCCGAAGGCAAAGCCGTCCAGGTGGAATTGCCGTCATCGGTTCAGCTCAAAATTATCGAAGCACCCGAAGGTTTGCGCGGCGATACCGCGTCGAACGTGACCACGCCCGCTATCCTCGAGACCGGCAAAACCGTGAACGTTCCGCTCTTCATTCAGGAAGGCGAGACCGTAAAGATCGATACGCGCACCGGCGCGTATATGGGGCGGGCGTAGCGCCGGCGGCACTGGAGTGATGGAGTGTTGGAGTAATGGGTCTGCCCTATCCCCATCACTCCATTACTCCTCCACTCCAATACTCCATTTCCCCCCACTCCAATCTGCGTAATCTGCGGATAACGTGGCGGCGAAGAAGAAACGGAAGACAACGCTTCATCACGGAACGCGCCGGCGCACTCGTCGCGTCAAGGTCGCCGCGTCCGTCGCTCGTCGCCATCCGGTCTCCGACGCGTGGATGATCCCGACGCGCTGGGTCAAATTCGTCGTCGCGATTTTTCTCCTGCCGATCTGCGCGATTCTTACGCAGACTTTCTTCACCGTCTTCGCGCGCGCAACGGTCACACATCACCTGTGGGCCGGCCCGGCATTCTGGTTCTTCTCGTTAGGCGCGATCCTCTGGCTCATCGCGTTCTTCGGTCTGCCGCGCCCGATGGTTGTTTACGTTTTCGGTCACGAACTCACCCACGCGCTCTGGGTCCTGCTCATGGGTGGGCGCGTCAGCCGTTTTCGCGTGGGCCGCGACGGCGGCCACATCGTGACCGATCGCAACAATTTCTGGATCGCGCTCGCTCCCTATTTTTTTCCGCTCTACAGCCTCATCGTCATCGCGACCTACGGAATTCTGGGATTGTTTTTCGACGTCCAACCGTACGGCCGGCTTCTCTACGCGCTTATCGGCGTGACCTGGGCGTTTCATTTCACGTTCACCTGCTGGATGATCCCGAAAAAACAAACGGACCTGACCGATCACGGAACCTTCTTTTCCCTGGTCGTGATCTACCTGATGAACCTCGCATTGCTCAGCGTGATGCTTGTGCTGGCTTCGTCGCAGATCGCCTTTTCGGACCTCGGCCGCGAGTTCGTCGCGAACGCCGAGAAATTTATGAACTGGATCAGCGAGCGTTGGTAACGGCAGCGAACGGCAGTACGGAAAAAACGTCGCGCAATTTCAAAGAGGCGTCACCGGTCTGGCTGCGGCCGGTAAAGAGCTCAACTCTGTTTTCCCCGGTAAGCGCCGCTGCTAATTCGACGGCTGTGTCTTTCCACTTTTCTCCAATCGGCGGGAACCCGATTCGGGACGAGAGCCGCGGCACCATGACCGCGATCCATTTTCCTTCCCACTCGCGCGCGAAAGCCACGCAGCAATCCGCGAACTCGCCGGTAACGGAGAGCGGAAGGTAGCTGCCGCGCTTGAATAGTTGCTCGTGTTCCCGTCGAAATCGAAGCAAGCGTTGCGTGAGGAGCAATTTGATCCGCCCATCGGACCATTGCTGCAGCAATTGTTCCGGCGTTGTCGTTTCCAATGAAGCCAGCAGTTCGC
>DATILK010000393.1:0-6991 GCA_035476555.1 Chthoniobacterales bacterium
ATTGTAAGTGAACGAGTCGTAATTATCGATGATCAGGATCTTGTTATTCATCGATCGCCCGGCTGATGGCATCGACCATGGCCATCGCTTTGTTTACGGTTTCCTGGTATTCGCTGGTCGGATCGGAATCTGCGACGACGCCGGCGCCAGCTTGCAGATAAGCGTGCCCGTTCTTAAGCACGATCGACCGCAACGCGATGCAGCAATCCAGCGCGCCATCGAATCCAAAGTAACCAACGGCGCCGGCATAACAGCCGCGCTTTTTGTTTTCCAGTTCGTTGATGATTTGCATCGCGCGGATCTTCGGCGCGCCGGAAACCGTCCCGGCCGGGAAGGTCGCCCGCATCACGTCGAACGCGGTTTTGTCTTTCCGCAAACGCGCGACGACGTGCGAGCCGATATGCATGACGTGGCTGTAGCGCTCAATTACCATCTGCTCGGTGACGCGCACGCTCCCGATTTCGGCAATGCGGCCCAGATCGTTCCGTGCCAGGTCGATCAGCATGACGTGCTCGGCGCGTTCCTTTGGATCGGCCAGGAGCTCGGCTGCGTTGCGCTCGTCTTCTTCCACGGTTTTTCCGCGGCGTCGCGTGCCTGCAATCGGGCGAACTTCAACCAGGTCGTCCGTAACGCGGACGTGCAACTCCGGCGAGCTGCCGACGAGGGATAACGATTCGCCGAACCGCAGGCAAAACATGTAAGGCGACGGGTTCACTAAACGCAGGCAGCGATAAAGTTTCAGCGGATCACCGGAAAATTCGGTCTCGAAACGCTGCGAGAGCACGATCTGAAACGCGTCGCCAGCGCGAATGTGTTCCTTCGCTTTCAGAACGGCGGCTTCGAATTTTTCCTGGGTCGTGTTGCTCCGAACCGTTTGGCGCGAGACCGTTTTCTGCGCGTCAACCAGGGGCAAGCGCGCCGCGCCGGACAACTTCGCCAGTGCTTCGCTGATTTTTTTTGCAGCGGCGTCGTAAGCGGCTGCGGGATTGTCATGACCGTCCAAAAAAGCGTTCGCCACAATTTTCACCCGCCGATAGCGATGATCGAAAACGACGAGCAATCCCATGATCATGAAGATCATTTCTGGAAGTTGCAGATCATCCTCCGGTGAAACTGGAAGCGCTTTCTCGAAATAACGCGCGACGTCGTACCCCAGAAAACCGACCGCGCCGCCGGCGAATCGTGGCAAGTCGGACTGCGCGACGAATTGGAACCGCGCCATGACTTTTTCCAAACCAGTCAGCGGATCTTCGCCGTCCTCGCCGCGGATGATCAATTGCGGGTTAAATCCCAGAAAGGAATAGCGGCCCGATTGTTCCGTTTGCTCGGCCGATTCGAAAAGGAACGAGTAACCGCCGTCGTCGAGTTTTTGATAAGCGGACGCCGGCGTTTCGCCATCGGCTACAAAGTCGACGAAGACCGGAACGACATTGCCCTGGCTTGCGAGCTCCGCAAACCTTTGGCGCGAAGGGACGATAGTCAGGTCGGACATCCGGTAACGCTCGACCAAAAAGCGTTTTTGCAAAGTTGTAGCGCCGTCGCTAGCAACGACAAAAACCTTGCGTCAGCCGGGGCAGTGGACATTATTCCTACCCTCTTCAGACGCGGGTGTAGCTCAGTGGTAGAGCACCTCCTTGCCAAGGAGGACGTCGCGAGTTCGAGTCTCGTCACCCGCTCCACGCTTTTTTGAATCCAAAATCGCTCCCTGGCGCATCTCACTCCCAAAGGACAACTATGAAAACAGCAATCTTAACCTGCCTCTGCTCGATCGCGCTCGCCTGGATAGCGCTCGGACAATCGCCCACGCCCGCCGTCTCCGCGACGGCAGTCGCTTCCGCCAGCGCCGGCGTGAACATTTCCCCGTCGGCGAGTGCCACGCCTGACGACGAAGATTCCATCGAGCGGAGCGTTTCGAAAAAACTAAAGCGCCACTTCAGCATCACCATGCCGTCGTCGAGTGTCACCGTATCGAGGCATCACCACGATGGCGATGACGACGAAAGTGCCGCGTGGATGGCGGTGCCGATCGTGGGCGTTATTTTCTCCACCTTGTTCGGCGCGCCGGTCCTGATCGTCGCGGCGATCATGTTCTTCAGTTATCTGCGGAGCCGCTCGCTTCATCGCACGGTGCGCGAAATGGTGGCGAAAGGTCAACCGGTGCCGCCCGCGCTCTTCGCCCCGCCGCCCGCCATCCGCGCCCGTTCCGACTTCCGCCGCGGAGTGGTGCTCATGATGGTTGGATTCGCCCTGATGATTTTCTTCGGCGCGGTGAACGAATGGGAGAATGGTGCCTGGTCCATCGGCATCATCCCGTTCCTGATCGGCGTGGGATACCTGTTGGTCTGGAAATTCGAAGGACCTAAAGACGCAGACAAAGCGCCGCCGTTGCCCTAGCATCGGCGGGTGGCCCTGGCTGATGCAGACCTCGTTGCACGCGTTCTTGTTGATGACGACCACCACGCTTTTGCGGAGTTGGTCCGGAATCACCAGTCGAGTGTGCGAGGTCTACTCCGCAATCTGGTCCGGAGCGACGTCACCCTGGCCGACGATCTCGCGCAGGAAACGTTTCTCAAGGCTTACAAAAACCTCCGCAGCTTCCGCGGCGAAGCGCGTTTCTCGACCTGGCTCTACCGGATCGCCTACAATTGTTTCCGGGAAGAAGCGCGGAAAAGGAAAGAACTCGTTGGCATCGATGAAGCTCAACTGGAGGCCGAACATGACCCGCAAACCGTCGATCCCGCTCTCCGACATGATCTCGCACGCGCTCTCGAATTGCTTCCCGTCCACGAGCGGAGCGCCATTGTTTTGTGTTGCCAGAACGGTCTCTCCCACGACGAGGCCTCGCGCGTTCTCGACATTCCGCTTGGCACCGTGAAAACAAATGTGTTGAGAGGCCGCGAAAAATTGAAGAAAATGCTGTCGGCGTGGGGTTCTAATTAACATGGACGAGAAACTTCAGGAAGATTCGCTGGATGCGCGGTTGCGCGATGAAGCGCCGTACATCGACGACGCCGGCTTCACGGCGCGCGTTGTCCAGAAACTTCCCGCGCGCCAGGTTCGCCGCTCTTATCGCGCCTTTCTTTTCCTGGCGATCACGCTGGCCGCCTGCTTCGCGGCCTATTGGTTCGCCGGTGGAACTTCATTGGCGATCGATGCCTACACCAACATGGCGATGATGCCCGTGACGTGGATGTGGGTCTGCGCCGCTGGAGCGGCCTTGCTCGTCATGGCCGGCGGTCTGGCCGCGGCGCTATCGCGTTCGCGCGGCCGATCAAGATAGAATCGAAAACGATTCGCGTGCCTGCCGGACGTCGGCGGCGATCTGCGCTTTCAACGCTTCGAGATCCGCGAACTTCTGTTCCGGCCTGAGATACCGGACAAAACGGACTTCGATCTCTTCGCCGTAGATTTCGCGTTCGAGATCGAAGAGATGAAGCTCGAGCAGGCGTTCCGGTTTTCCGGCAGCAACCGTCGGCCGGAACCCGAGATTGGCGACGCCGCGATAGAGCGCGCCGGCAAGCCGCGCCTCGACCACGTAAACTCCGTTTGGCGGAAATTGTTCGCTATGCGCGCTGAGGTTCGCGGTCGGGAAACCGAGCTTGCGTCCAAGCTGTTCACCGCGAATCACGGTCCCAAGGATTGTGTATTCGCGTCCCAGCATCTGCGTCGCCTTCACCAGATCGCCCGCTTCCACGGCCTGCCGAATCGCCGTGCTGCTTACAACTTCGCCGTTCACCTTCACTGCTTCCACGCCGACGACATTGAAGCCGTGAGTTTGGCCGAGCTGCGTCAGCAGCGCCAAATTACCGGCTCTTCCTTTGCCGAAAGACCATTCGTGGCCAACGCAGATTTCGCGGAGCGGCTTTGAATTGTCGACGAGTTGCCGGACAAAATCCTCCGGGTTCGTCGCCGCAAAAGCGCGATCAAAATGAAGCACGAGCAGATGCGCAACCCCCAGGTCGCGGATGAGCGCCATCTTGTGTTGCGTCGCCGTTAACAGATGCGGCGCATTATTCGGCCGCAGCACTTTTACCGGATGCGGATCGAACGTGACGACGATCGGTGTCCCGCCGGCGTCTTTCGCGTGTTTCGCCGAGGTCGAGATGACGGCCTGGTGTCCAAGATGAACGCCGTCGAAAACGCCGATCGCGAGAAAAAGCGGGCCCGGCAGCTCGGACAATTCGGAAATCGATCGCAGGACGCGCATCGTCCCTCACGCTCCGCGCATCCGCGAAACTTCCGGCAAGGTCAGGATTCGAGGAAGAATGTCGACCGGCTCCGAGTTCTTCAACTCATCGATCGTGATCGCGCCTTCCACGCTGAAGCGCCCCGATTTCGTTCGCCGCAAATTTTTGAGATGCGCGCCACAGCCGAGAGTTTCGCCGATATCGTGCGCGTAAGTGCGAACATAAAATCCTTTGCTGCAGACAACGGTGAAATCAATTTCCGGCAAGGCGAGCCGATCGATCGAGTACCGGTAGACGTGCACGAGCCGCGGCTCGCGCTCGACGGTTTTGCCCTGGCGCGCCAGCTTATAGAGCGGGACGCCACCCTGTTTGATCGCGGAAACCATTGGCGGCATCTGATAGAAATCGCCGGCAAATTTTTCGAAGGCCGCTCGTACCGTTGCTTCGTCGAGTAGCGGCACCGGTCGCTCTTGGGTGATAACGCCAGCGCTATCCTGCGTGTCCGTCGTCGCGCCAAGGATCATCGTGCCTGAGTATTCCTTGTCTTCGCTCATCAAGAGATCCTGGATCTTTGTCCCGCGCCCGAGCGTGAGGAGAAGGAGACCGGTCGCAATCGGATCGAGCGTCCCGCAGTGGCCGACCTTTTTCATCTGCAAACGTCGCCGGACGATCGCGACCACATCATGCGACGTCATCCCGGCGGCCTTATCGACGAGCAGGACGCCGTCAGGAGTTGCAGTCAACGACATTGCAAATCTCCTTCAGGATTTTTTCTTCGACTTCCGTCAGAGTCCCACGGACTCGCGCGCCTGCCGCCAGCTTGTGGCCGCCGCCGCCAAACTTCTCGCAGATCGCGCCAACATCGACGGCGTCCGATTTGGAACGCATGCTCACCCGCACTTTTCCCTCGAGCAGCTCCTCGAAAAAGACGGCGACGATCACGCCCTGGATCGCGCGGATGTGATCGATGAGGCCTTCGTTATCCTCAGGTTTCGCGCCTAACTTGGCGGCCGTTTCCAAACTGAGACTGAAACTCGCCACTTTGCCTTGGCCGTCGAATCGCATCGTGCCGAGCAGTTCGCGCAGCAATTCCGCGCGGCGGCGCGGATAACTTTCGTAAAGCAGTTGGCTCACCCGTCCGACATTCACGCCGCAACGCAACAGCTCCGCGCCGATCTCAAACGTGCGCGCGGTCGTGTTCGGATATTGGAACGAACCGGTGTCGGTCGAGATGGCGACGAAGAGATTCTCGGCGATGGCCACGTCCATCGGCAGTCCCTGGCTCTGGATTAGTTCGAAAAGAATCTGGCCCGTCGCCGGCGCGCTCGAGTCGATATAAACCAAGTCACCGTATCGCGGATTACTCGGATGATGATCGATGTTGATCCAGGTCTTGGCGCTGCGGACAAGAGACGTCGCGGTGCCGAGCCGACTTTGGGTCGCGGTATCGAGCGCGATGGCGACATCGAAATCCTGCGGTTCGCTCAATGGCGTCTGCAAAAATTCGCCGCCGGGCAGAAAACTGTATTTCTCCAGAAGGCCATCTTCGTTACGCACCATCACCGTCTTGCCGAGCTTCGAAAGCGAAAGACCTAGACCGAGCTGGCTGCCGAGCGCGTCGCCGTCGGGCCGCACGTGACTGAGCACAGCAAACGTCTGTTGCGAGCGCAAGACGGCGCCGATTTCTTCGAAACTCGATTGCTTCATTCCTTCTCCGGCGTTTCGATTTGCTGGAGGATTTCGAAAACGCGCGCGCCGCGCTCGATGGAATCGTCGAGATGGAACACGAGCTGCGGCGTGTATTTCAACGTCACGGCCTTCGCCAACGCGGTCTGAAGAATCACGCGATGCTCTTCGATTTTTGCCATCGCGCTCTCCTGGTCTTCCTTGCCGAGGACGCTGATGTAGGCATGCGCATGCTTCAGGTCGGGCGTGACGTCCACCTGGTTGAGGGTGACGAGCGCGCCGTCAAAACTGATCTCGCGGGTGATGATGCCGCTCAGCTCGCGCTTCAGGAGTTCGTTCACGCGAAGTAATCGATGTTTCATGGAAAACGAATGGAGTAATGGAGTAGTGGAGTGATGGAGTAATGAAAGAGTGCCATTACTCCAGCACTCCATTACTCCATCTGTTCTTAGAGTTTCTGCGCGACGGCTTCGAGCAGGTAGCACTCGATGATGTCGCCCACTTGATATTCGCTGAAATCCCCCAGCTTGATGCCGCACTCGAGGCCGACCCGGACTTCTTTCACGTCGTCCTGGAAACGGCGCAGGGTTGAGAGGCCGCCGTCGTAAACCGGCTGGCGTTTGCGGAGCACGCGCGCTCGCGCCGTCCGCGCAATGCGGCCATCGGTAACGAGACAGCCCGCGACGATGCCCTTGCTCAGCTTGAAAATTTGTTTCACCTCGGCGTGACCGATCACGGTCTCGCGATGTTCCGGATCAAGCAGACCGGCCATTGAATCCTTAATCTGATCGATCAATTCGTAGATGATGCTGTAGAGCTTGACCTGCACGCCTTCGCGTTTGGCCGCGCTGACTGCCATGGCCTCGACCTTGATGTTGAACCCGATCACGACGGCGTTCGACGCGCTCGCCAGCAACATGTCCGATTCCGAAATCGGTCCGACGCCGGCATGGATGATTTCGAGATCGACCTTCTTGCTCTCGATTTGCAAAAGCGCGCCGGTCAACGCCTCGAGCGAACCTTGCGCGTCGCACTTCAACACGATCCGGAGATGTTTCATTCCGTCCGCCGCTTCGAGCAAACTTTCCAGCGTCGCGCGCTGCGGCGCCGCCAGTTTG
>DATILK010000394.1:0-2066 GCA_035476555.1 Chthoniobacterales bacterium
TGGAGCGTTGAACGTGAAGCGTTATTTCCGGCGCGATCTGGCCCCGGCGGCCTGGGTAGAGTCCGACGCGGAAAATCCGTATTGGATTCTCGACACCATCGAGATGAAGACCGCGTGGCATCCCATCGGACTGTAGCGGCACGTGCGCGCACTGGTCCTGGTCCTCGATAGCGTCGGCATCGGCGGCGCGCCGGACGCAGCGAAGTACGGCGACGAAGGGGCAAACACGCTGGGACATATTCTGGAGCGGACGCCGGATTTGCGATTGCCGAATCTGGACTCGTTAGGCCTGAGAAAACTTGTAGCCGGAATCGGTGATCCTGGCCCAATGAAAGCCAGCTACGGCAAGATGCAGGAGCGCTCTGCCGGGAAGGACACCACCACCGGCCATTGGGAAATCGCCGGCATTATTCTCGAGGAACCGTTCGCGACCTTCGAGCGCTTCCCCGATGAGTTGGTCCACGCGATCGAGCGCAATGCCGGCGTGCAGTTTATCGGCAATTACGCGCAGAGCGGCACCACGATCCTCGCCGAACTCGGCGCGGAACATATCCGGACCGGCAAACCAATTCTCTACACTTCGGCCGATTCCGTTCTACAAATTGCGGCGCACGAGCAGGTGGTTCGAATCGATCGCCTCTACGACATTTGCACTGTCGCGCGGCAACACGCCGATCGCTTTCGCATCGGGCGCGTGATCGCACGGCCGTTCACGGGCGCGGAAGGCAATTTTTCGCGCACCGCGCGCAGACACGATTTTTCCATGGAGCCGCCGCGCACCATTCTCAACGCGATCAGCGAAAGCGGTCGCGCCGTGATCGGCGTCGGCAAGATCAGCGACATTTTCGCAGGGCAAGGCATCACCGAGTCATTCCCGATCGACGGTAACGCGGAGGGCATGGAACGGATTGCCGAGAATTGGGAACGGCTCGCGGATGGACTCATTTTCGCGAACCTCGTCGACTTCGACATGCTTTACGGGCATCGCCGTGACGTCGCCGGTTACACGCGAACGCTGGCGCAATTCGACGAATGGCTTGGCCGATTCCTCGAGCGAATCGCGCCGCCGGACCTCGTCATCATCACGGCGGATCATGGGAACGATCCGACGTATCGCGGGACCGATCACACCCGCGAGCAGGTGCCGCTTTTTGTTTTGCACAAAGAAAAGGCCGCGCCGCTCGGCGTCCGCGAGACCTACGCGGACGTGGCGGCTACTCTGGCGGAGTTTTTCGAGTTGCACGCGTCCTGGCCGGCCGGCGCATCGTTTCTCGACGAAACAGACGCCGAACAGGGTAAATTGAGGGCATCGAATTAGCTGTGAAATCCATCATGCACGTCCCCAGCCTTATCGAGAAAAAACGCGACGGAAAAGAGCTGACCAAGGAGGAAATCGAGTTCCTCATCCAGGGATTCACCTCGGGTCAGATCGCCGATTACCAGATGAGCGCCTGGGCCATGGCGGTGTTTTTCTCGGGAATGACCGCGGTCGAAACGCAGCATCTCACGACCGCAATGATGGAAAGCGGGAGCGTCCTCGAATATCCGAAAACCTCGCCTCCGAAAGTCGACAAACATTCGACGGGCGGGATCGGCGACAAAACTTCGCTCGTGCTCGCTCCGTTGCTGGCGTGCGATGACAACTGGGTGCCGATGATTTCCGGCCGCGGCCTCGGCATCACCGGCGGCACGCTCGACAAACTCGAAAGCATTCCGGGATTCAATATTCACATCGACGAACGGCGCGCGCTGGCCCAGCTGAAGAGCATCGGCGTTTTCATGATCGGGCAGACCGCGGACATTTGTCCCGCGGACAAGAAGCTCTACGCGTTGCGCGATGTCACCGGCACGGTGCCGTCGCAGCCGTTGATCGTGGCGAGCATCATGAGCAAAAAACTCGCGGAGAATCTCGACCGGCTGGTGCTCGACGTGAAGTTCGGCACCGGCGCGTTCATGAAGACGCGGAAAGAAGCGGAGCAGCTCGCCGATGCCATGACAAAGGTGGGCAAACTGATGGGGGTGAAGGTCGCGCATCTTCTCAGTCCCATGGATGAACCGCTGGGCCG
>DATILK010000395.1:0-8033 GCA_035476555.1 Chthoniobacterales bacterium
ACTGCCCAAAAGTCGCCGTGCGCGTTTTTGGATTTGTTAGATCGGAAACGCTTTTGCCGTCGGCATCTTTGAATACGACGCCCATGCAGAACCGGAGCATCGTCTCGATTGACTGAAGCTGAACCAGGGTTACACCCACAACACCATACAAGTCTTTTTGGTCTTCGATTTCTTCAGGTGTCATTGAGACGGGCCACCGTACGTTGGCGTCGTTCGACCCGGGCGTCGAGTTTTAAGGAGTTACCAGCTCTCAAACCGCGCAGCGCGTTCGCCGCAATTGACATCATCGCGGAAACGCGGTTCATCAGTTAGCGAATGAGCCGAATCCTGATTGCCGACGACCAAAATGATGTCCTGGAGGCGTTACGCATTTTGCTCAAGGGCGAGGGGCACCAGACCGATGCGGTGACGTCGCTGGCGGGGATTTTTCAGGCGCTGGAGAAGAAGGATTACGCGCTCTTGATCATGGATCTGAATTACACGCGGGACACGACTTCGGGCCAGGAAGGGCTGGAGGTGATCCCGAAAATCCAGGCGCTGGATAACACGTTGCCGATCGTGGTGATGACGGCTTGGGCGACGATCGATCTGGCGGTGGAAGCGATGAAACGCGGGGCGCGCGACTTTCTTCCGAAGCCTTGGGACAACGAGCGGTTGCTGACGATCGTGCGGACGCAGATCGAGCTCGGGAGCGCGCTGCGAAAAGGGCGAAGGCTTGAGGCGGCGAACCAATTGCTGCGCGGGAATGCGCCGAACATCATCGCGGAATCGCCGCGGATGCGGCCGGTGCTGGAGATTATTTCACGCGTGGCGCCGTCGGACGCGAACGTTCTCATTACGGGCGAGAACGGAACGGGCAAAGGACTTGTGGCGCGCGCGATCCATGCGCTCTCGAATCGGTCTTCGCACTCGATGATCACGGTAAACATGGGCGGATTGTCGGAAGGAATTTTCGAAAGCGAATTGTTCGGGCACGTGAAAGGCGCGTTCACCGACGCGAAGACGGACCGGGCGGGACGCTTCGAGCTGGCGGATGAGAGCACGCTGTTCATGGACGAGATCGCGAACGTGCCGATGAACCAACAGTCGAAATTGCTGCGGGTGATCGAGACGGGTGAGTTCGAGCGCGTCGGTTCGTCGAAAACACTCAAAGCGAACGTGCGGATCATTTCGGCGACGAACGCGAATCCGCACGAAGAAGTGGCGCAGGGACGGTTCCGGCAGGACCTGCTGTTTCGATTGAACACAATCGAGATAGCGCTGCCGCCGTTACGGGAACGTCGGGAAGACATCATGCCGCTGGCCAATAATTTTTTGCGACAACACGCGAAGCGCTACCGGAAAACGCTGACCGGTTTTGAAGAAAAGGCGCGCGACGTTCTAATGCAGCACCATTTCCCGGGCAACGTTCGCGAGCTCGATCACGTCGTTGAGCGCGCGGTCCTGATGACGCAGGGACAACAGGTGAAAGCGAACGATCTTGGCCTAACGAGTGGTGTTTCCGACACGCCGCGGCTCGAAGACATGAGCCTCGAGGACGTGGAATCGTTCCTCATCAAAAAGGCGCTCTCGCGTTTCGACGGCAACGCGCGAAAAGCTGCGGAAGCGCTGGGCCTGAGCCGGAGCGCGTTTTATCGGCGCTTGCAACAGTATGGTCTTTAGGCGTAGCGGTAGTGGCCCCGGCTGCTTCGCGCGCAGATGAAGAAAACCATTAGGAAGCTGCGGCACCGGCTCACTCATGAGGGCCGGCTCACGTGGCTCACTCTCGCCGCGGCGGCACCGGCGGCGATCGTTGCGCTGATTCTTCTCTGGTTCGGCGATCACACGCCGAAAGTGCAATGGACACTCACGCTGCTCATCGTCGGCTTCGGATTAGGTTTCATGCTCAACGCGCGGGAGCACGTCATGCGGCCGTTGCAGACGATGACGAATCTGCTCGCGGCCTTGCGCGAAGGCGATTACTCGATTCGCGCTCGTGGTGCGCGCGCGGACGACGCGCTGGGTGAAGCATTGCTGGAAATCAATGCGCTGGGCGAGACGTTGCGTTTGCAAAGGCTGGGCGCGTTCGAAGCGACGGCGCTGTTGCGCACGATCATGGCGGAGATCGACGTCGCGGTCTTCACCTTCGATCCGGACCGCCGGCTGCGACTCGTGAATCGCGCCGGGGAAGACCTGTTAAGCCAGCCGATGGATAAATTGCTGGGGCGTCGCGCGAAAGATCTGAATCTCGATGTTTGTCTCGATGCGGATCAGGACGCGCCACTCACGTTAACGTTTCCCGGCGCTTCCGGTCGATGGGGCGTGAAGCGCAGCTCATTCCGCGAACGCGGCCTGCCGCATGAATTGCTTGTGCTTACCGATCTGAGCCGGACGCTGCGCGAAGAAGAACGCAATGCTTGGCAACGTCTCGTCCGCGTGATCGGTCACGAGATGAATAATTCGCTCGCGCCCATCAAGTCGATCGCCGGCAGTTTGGAATCGTTGATTCGCAAAGACCCGCCGCCGGCTGATTGGCGCGACGATGCGCGAAGCGGATTGAACATCATCGCGACGCGCGCGGAATCGCTGAGCCGTTTCATGCAAGCCTACGCGCGGCTTGCGCGATTGCCGCAGCCGCAGAAGGAAGCAATTAATTTGGGCGACCTGGTGAAACGCGTGGCCAGTCTCGAGACGCGCATTCCGGTCCGCGTCGTTTCCGGCGCGGAAGTGACGATCGAGGCCGACGCCGCGCAGCTCGAACAATTGCTCATCAATATTCTGCACAACGCCGCCGAAGCGTCGCTCGAAACGAAAGGAACGGTGACAACCGGATGGCGCGACTTGGACGAATGCGTGGAAGTTTTTGTGCGCGATACCGGTCCCGGCATCATGAATCCGACAAATCTTTTCGTTCCGATTTTCACGACGAAGCCGGGTGGGTCGGGAATTGGGTTAGCGCTGAGTCGGCAAATCGCCGAAGCGCATGGCGGATCATTGACGCTGGCGAATCGCGCCGGGCCGGGTTGCGAAGCCCTGTTGCGTTTGCCGAAATAGATTTTTTTCCAGCGTCCCAGTATCGGGACAGTGAAATCCCACTAGCGAAGCTTTTCCTCTGCGACCGGCTTTTTGTTGGTTCACGCAAACGATTGGTTTGGGGCGGCTTAGGACTTTGTCGAAAGTGGTGGCACGGCCATTGCAATAGGGGCGAGGAGCAACCGAATAATTTGAATCCAAGTCGCCCAAACGACGCATCCCACTAGAGCAGGAAGATTATGAAACCGACAACCCAATTCAACGAACGCAATGGCCGGCAAATGCCGAAGACCGATTATGGCTATCAGATCGGATCGATGCCGAGCCGCGGTGGACGCAACCATGGCTCGCGCCGTGCCTCCATTCGCGCCGTCAGCCGCGAATACTTTAAGAACGAAGCACGCTCCACATTTGCCACCGAGGCCGCGTTCTTTAGCGTGATCGTGATGACGGCCGCCGTGCCGTTGATCAATACGGTCACGGAGATGGCGCATCTCGTTCGTTCGTTCGCGGCCCTTTAACCGCGGAGATTAGCCATGACTCAAGCCTCAGGAGCCAAAGCGGAGAACACGATTGTGCGCCCAGCCGGATTCACCACGCCCACCAATTCCATGGACGTCCCGCGCGCGGGCGTTGCGAAGAAGAAACGCCAGAAACGCATCATCTACATCGTGGCTGGTGTGCTGGGATTGATCGTCGTTACCTTTCTCCTCTCCCGTTTGAAACCGGCCGTGCCGAGCATCGATCGCTCGACGGTCTGGATCGATACCGTGAAACGCGGGCCGATGGTGCGCCAGGTGCGCGGCCTTGGAACGCTCGTCCCGGTGGACATTCGCTGGATCGCGGCGAACACAGAAGGCCGCGTCGAGACCATCGTGATCTGGCCCGGTACCGAAGTGAAACCGGACAGCGTGATTTTGGAACTGACGAGTCCGGAGCTCGAACAAGCGGCGGGCGACGCTGAGTCGAAAGCAAAGGCCGTGGAAGCGGAGCTGACGACCTTGCGGGCGACGTTGCAGCGTGAGCTGCTCGATCAAGAATCGACGACGGCGCGCGTTCATTCTGAATACGAGCAGGCGAAGATGGAACGCCAGACGAACGATCAGCTGGCGAAGAACGGTCTGGTCTCCGAGCTCGTTTACAAGACTTCGAAAGTGAAAGAAGCCGAGCTGGCGAATCGCGACGCAATTGAGACCAAGCGTTTGGAGTTTTCGAAGAGCTCAATCGAGCCGCAGATCGCGTCGAAGCAGGCGGCCGTCGATCAGGCGAAAGAATTTGCGAAACTGAAATTGGATCAGGTCCAGCAGCTTCACGTGAAAGCCGGCATGACCGGCGTACTCCAGCAGTTGCCGGTGCAAGTGGGACAGCGCATCAAGCCGGGCGATAACCTGGCACGTGTCGCCGATCCGACGAAGCTCAAGGCGCAGGTCAAGATTGCGGAAACGCAGGCAAAAGACATTCAGAACAATCAGGTCGCGTCGATCGACACGCGGAACGGCGTCGTCAACGGCCACGTGATTCGCGTCGACCCCGCGGTCGAGCAGGGAACCGTGACAGTGGACGTCGCGATTGATGGCGATCTGCCGAAAGGCGCGCGTCCTGATCTTAGCGTAGACGGAACGATCGAGCTGGAGCGTTTAGATAATGTGATCTACGTCGGCCGCCCGGCCTTTGGCCAGGAGAACAACACCGTTGGCATCTTCAAACTCGTCGCCGGAACTTCCGAAGCGGTCCGCACTCCAGTGAAACTGGGCCGCAGCTCGGTGAACACGATCGAGATCCTGAGCGGTCTCGAGCCCGGCGATCAGGTCATTCTCTCCGACACCAGCTCGATGGACGCCCACGAGCGCATCCGACTTAACTGACAACTAACTAACCACGACAACTGCACCTAACGACCAAAACCCAACATCATGGCCTCAACTGAAACCATTAACGAACAACCGACCCGCACCTCCAACGGAAACGGTTCCGCTAACCTCATCCATCTCGACGGCGTCACGAAAGTGTTCCTGACCGACGAAGTGGAAACCCACGCGCTCTCCGGCATTCATCTCGATATCCGGACCGGCGAATACATCTCGATCGCCGGGCCTTCGGGTTGCGGCAAATCGACCTTGCTCTCGATTCTCGGCCTGCTCGACACGCCCTCAGGCGGCAGCTATTCGCTGAAGGGCACGGAAGTGGCGAACCTCTCGTTCCCGGAACGGGCGCGCATCCGCAATCGCGAGATCGGATTCATTTTCCAAAGCTTCAACCTCATCGGCGACCTTACCGTTTATGAGAACGTCGAGCTGCCGCTGACTTATCGCGGCATGGGCTCGAGCGAGCGGAAGCAGTTTGTCCTCGAAGCGCTGGAACGCGTCGGCATGGGCCATCGCGCGAAGCATCTTCCGAGTCAGCTCTCCGGCGGTCAGCAGCAGCGTGTCGCGGTCGCGCGAGCGCTTGCGGGCAAGCCGGCGATCCTGCTCGCGGACGAACCGACGGGCAACCTCGATTCGCGCAACGGCGAAGCCGTCATGGCGTTGCTCAAGGAATTGCACGATGGCGGAGCGACGATCTGCATGGTCACGCACGACACGCGTTTTGCCGAGCACGCCGATCGCACAGTCCATCTCTTCGACGGTCGTGTCGTGGAAGATCGGATGGCGGCCTAACGAGCAGTGGTTAGTTAGAATTTTCGCCATGTAAACAAAACCCGGGGTCTGATGTTACGAGATCTTAGATACGCCAGTCGGATGCTCGTAAAGACCCCGGGGTTTACAGCGATCGCCGTTCTGGCGGTCGCCCTCGGCATAGGAGCGTCGACGACGATGTTCTCGGCGATCAACGCGCTTCTCCTCCGGCCGATGCCCTACATCCAGGACCAGGAGCGACTCGTCGCCGTCTCGCAGTTTTTCACCAAAGATCCGGGGCACGACAGCGGCACGGCATTCCCCGATTATCTCGAGTGGAAGAAGAACGTGACCACGCTGGATGGAATCGCCGCGATCCAGGAAGCGACGTTCATCATTACCGGCGGCGATAAGCCGGAGCGTTATCTCGGCGGACAGATTTCCGCGGACGCCTTTTCGTTCATGGGCGTGCAGCCGATTCTCGGGCGGCTCTTTCGACCGGAAGAAGACGAGCTGAACGCGCCGCCCGTCGCGCTGATCGGTTACCAGATTTGGCAGGAACATTTCGCGGGGGACAAAGGTGTGGTCGGCAAGACGATTCCGATCAACGGCAAGCAGGTCACGGTGATCGGCGTCATGCCGAAGGGCTGGCGGTTCCCGGAAATCTGCGACATCTGGATGCCGCTTCAGTTCAGCGAGAAGGAGAGTCCGCGCGGGAATTTCTTTCTCGATTGTATCGGCAAAGTGAAGAAAGGCGTTTCGATCGAGCAGGCGCGCGCCGAGATGGAGGCGATCACCGCACGGATCGCGTCGCAGCATCCCGACACGAACACCGGCGTCAGGGTGCACGTCACGTCATTCCGGGAAGAGAGCGTGCGCAATTTCAAGACGCTTACGTTTCTCGTCATGGGCGCGGTCCTTTTCGTGCACCTGATCGCCTGCGCGAACGTTGCAAACCTGCTTCTCGCTCGCGGCGCAACACGTGCGAAGGAAATTGGAATTCGTCTCGCGCTTGGCGCGTCGCGTCGCCAGATCATCCGGCAATTGCTCAGCGAAAGTCTCGTCCTCGGAATGATCGGCAGCGCTCTCGGTTTGCTCTTCGCTGTGTGGGGCGTGGATCTGATGCTGACCGCGTTGCCGAACGAAGTGCCCTACTGGATCCGTTTCGATTTCGATTGGCGCGTGTTCTCATTTGCGCTCGGCATCGGCGCGCTTTCCAGCGTTTTATTTGGCCTGCTCCCCGCGTTCCAGGCGTCGAATCCGCAACTCGTCGACGCACTCAAAGAAGGCGGACGCACCGGAGCCGGCGGCGCGAAAGGCCAGCGGATGCGCAATTCGCTCGTCATCGCCGAGGTCGCGCTCGCGCTCGTTCTTCTGATCGGCGCCGGCCTGATGATGCGCAGCTTTATGTTTTTGCAGAAGACGGACATCGGCATGGATCCGTCGCGCACACTCACGTTTCGCGTCGGTCTGCCGGAAGCGCAGTTCGCGGATAACGAAGCCGCGCCGCATTTCTTCGGCCAGCTGATTCCGAAACTCGCGGTGCTGCCCGGCGTGGAAGCGGCTTCCGCCACCACTTCGCTTCCGGCGTCGGGCAACATCGGCATCAGCGCTTTCATTCTCGATGGCGAGCCGGAACCGAAACAACTCCAGGACGCGCGCAACATGCGGCAACTCAGCATCACGCCGGGTTATTTCCAGACGACGCATGCCCCGCTTCTCCGCGGTCGCGATTTCACTGTTGCCGACACGAAGGACGCGCCGCGGGTTGCGCTGATCGACGAAGACGGCGCGCGCGCCTGGTTCCCGAACGACGATCCGATCGGCCATCAACTTCGTCTTCTCGACAAGGCAGGCGAGCCGCCGAAATGGGCGACCATAGTGGGGATCGTTAGGCCGATCGTTTACGATAAACTCACCAGGAGAACCAAAATGCCCGCGGCCTATTTCCCGCAGGACCAGGTCTCGAGCCGGTTCATGTCCGTCATGGTGCGGACGAAAACCGACCCGGCAAAATTTTCCAACCTCGTCCGCAACACGGTCCTCTCGGTAAACAAAGATCTGCCGATTTATCGAGTGATGACGATGGACGAAGTTGTCGCACAATCGTTTTGGGACCGCCGCTTTTTCGGAACGCTCTTCAGCATATTTGCCGGGCTCGCGCTTTTCCTCGCGTCGCTCGGACTCTACGGGGTGATGGCTTATTCGGTTCGGCAACGCACGCAGGAAATCGGCGTCCGAATGGCGCTCGGCGCACAGACCAGCGACGTTTTGCGACTCGTGACCGGCCAGGGACTCCGTCTGATCCTGACCGGGCTCGTGATCGGATTCATCAGCGCATTTTTCCTCGCCCAACTTTTGTCCGGCAGTCTCCACGGCATTTCCGCGCACGATCCGCCCAGCTTT
>DATILK010000396.1:0-4518 GCA_035476555.1 Chthoniobacterales bacterium
CCTGCGCTCGATCCTGCGCCAGGACCCCGACATCGTGATGGTGGGTGAAATTCGCGACAACGAAACTGCCGACATCGCGGTGAAAGCTGCGCTGACCGGTCACCAGGTGTTGAGCACGCTGCACACAAACGATGCGGCGGGCGCGATCACTCGACTCGACGATATGGGGATCGAACCGTTCCTGATTTCCAGCTCGGTCATCATGGCCTGCGCACAACGACTCGTTAGGCGGATCTGCACGAATTGCCGGGAAGAATTCATTCCGGAACCGGAAATGTTCCAGCGCCTCGGAATCGAAATGCCCGAAGGGGCGGTCTTTTATCACGGCGGCGGGTGCGAGCGGTGCAAGCATCGCGGTTATCTTGGACGCGTGGCGATCATCGAAGCGTTGCCCGTGAGCGAGGCAATCCGGCGCCTGATCATCAAGCGGGCGTCGTCGGCGGTGGTGAAGAACCAGGCGATCAGCGAAGGGATGCGAACGCTGCGGATGGTGGGGATCGATAAAGCGCTCGAAGGGATAACGACGCTGGAGGAAATCTGGCGTGTCACGGCGGAGGACCATTAAAGGCGCGCCATGACGATCCCGTTCCTGAGTTATTTCAAAAAAGCTAAAGGTGCCGCGGCGGTGAAAGAAGCGCCGCCGAAGCCGGCGTTGCCGCCGCTCGAAAAACCGAGCAGCGAACGATTCAGTAAAACAGTGATGCCGAACGCGACGCGGACGTTGCCGCCGCAGGATCCGTTCGAAATGGCTGCGCGTTCGACGGCGCTCGGCGGACAAATGGCCGGAGTGGCGGTTGCGCCGGCGCCGCGGACGATTTCGTTTTCGCCGTTGTCGCCCGCGCTGAATGCCCAGCGCGATTTGCCGCCGGCGGTTGCACTCGCTTTGGAGCCGCAGGTCGAGCGCGTAATCTCGCTCGAGCTCGGGGACGTGATCAGCGAGATGGCCGAAGGTTATCTCAAACCAATCGAGAGTATCGACACGAAACGCCGCGTGTTGTTGAAGGCGTCCGAAGTGGAAAAGGGGATGGCGACGGGGAAGCCGATGGTTTCGCTCGCGACGGTTTACCAGCAGGTGCCGGAGGCGTTCGTTCGCCGGATCGCGGAGTCGGATACGTCGCAGCTGGCGTTGCCGTTTCAGAAGGTGCTCGATGCGTTCGCGAACATGCACGTCCGCGGCGATCAGGAGCGGGCGAACGCGGTGCCGCAAGTGGAGACGCCTTTCCTCAAGGTGACGCTCGAAGACAACAAGACCTTTGGGACGACGACCGAGCCTCTCGAAACGACGGAGATGCCGCCGGTCCGTATCGAGCCCCCAACCGCGCAGGCTTTCGCGGACGCGACACCGGAAGCGGCGGCCGATGCCATGATAAAGATGACGCCAGCGGCGTCGACCAACGGCCACACGCCGAAAACCCCCACACGAATTCCTTTCAAGTTTTCATCGAATGGAACGGACGCGCTCGCACCTGAGAGTGTTCCAGCCTCAAGCGGGCCGTCCGTTCCAACCCCTTTACCCTCGCCACTGGCGCCTGTGCCGGGCGGGACCGACGATCCCGGTCGCGATTCCACATCGTCTCAAGAGTCGGGATCGATCCCGGGTCCAACGCCGGTGCGCATTCCATTTAAGATGATCGCGACGCCGCCGACTTTGGAAGAAGAGGCGAAACCGAAAGTGGATCCGTGGCTGACGAAAGAGAGTTTCGAGAAGTCGGAGGTGGCACCCGCTGAACCGAAGGCGGCAACGCCGGTGGTGCCCGAGCCGGTGCGCGTGGCCGAAGTAAAGATCGCGCTGCCGCTCCTTCCTATCCTAAAGAACTTGCCGCCGATGCAATTGACGGGTGATCCGTCGTGTGTGCCCGCGGATGTGCGCTTCGAGCTGCCCTTTGCGCTGATCGAACCGCAGTTGGCTTCGGGTCGCGTGAGCGTGACGGCAAAGGTTTTTGAAGTGAGTATCCCGGCGAGCTTCCGCGGCTTGTTCCAGGCCGGTCCGGGCGCGGTAGATGTCGCGCTGCCGTTGCAGGAAGTGTTGAAAAATTTGCCCGCGACTTCATTGCGCATGCGGGACGACCAGGAAGAACAGGACGCCGGACAGAATTTCGCGACGCCCTTTTCCGCCAAGGCGGAGGAAGACGCGAAGCGATTCAATGTGCCCGCGACGCCAGTGGCGAAGCCGATCATTCCCGAACCTCAGTCGATAGCGGCAGAGGCATCAGCTCCAGAAGAGAAAGCTGCGGATACACAAACGGCCGACCTGACCTCCGCTACAGAAGAAGAGCCGAAGACAGAAGAGAAATCGTCCGACCGACCGTTGCGCACGCCGCTCCAGGTCGCGCTCGATACGAACGAGAAACTCGATGCGAAAGGCGTAGTCGCGCTGGTGAACAAAATTCCGGGCGTGAAATCATGCGCGATTTTGTTCGGCGACGGACTGAGCCTGGCGGGCAGTTTGCCAGCAGAGCTCGAGACGGACGGCATTTGCGCGATGGCGCCGTCGTTGATGCAGCGGCTCGAAAATCATTTGGTCGATACCAAACTCGGTCTGCTCCGCGGCATGACCCTTTCTTGTACAAAGGGGGCGATTACCTTTTATATGCACGAAAATCTTTGCCTCGCGGCGCTCCACGCCGACGTGGATTTGCCAAGCGACACCCGGGATCGACTCGGGCGCATCGTGCACGAGCTGTCGAGAAAATATTCCCACCCCGTTTAAGCCGCCGCCATGTCGATCATCAATTACGCGAGCCGCGAGATTCAGTTCAAAATCGTTTACTACGGGCCGGCGCTCTGTGGGAAAACGACGAACCTCGGTTACATCCACAAACGGATTAATCCCGAAAACCGCGGCGATCTCGTCTCACTCGCGACTGCCGCGGACCGCACGCTTTTCTTCGATTTCCTGCCGTTGAACGCGGTGGTCATCAAAGGGTTCGTCACGAAATTCCAGCTCTACACGGTGCCGGGCCAGGTCATTTACAACGCAACGCGTCAGCTCGTTCTGCGCAGCGTGGACGGCGTCATTTTCGTTGCGGATTCGCAGTGGGAAAAGATGGAGGAGAACGTCGAGAGCTTTAAGAACCTCGAAGACAACCTGGCGAAACAAAATATTTCGATCGACGAGATTCCGTACGTCCTGCAATACAACAAACGGGACCTCGAGAACATCGCGCCGGTCAATTATCTCGAATACGTGCTGAACAATCGGAAGAAACGCGTCCAGAGTTTCGAGGTCGTTTCGAGCACGGGACAGAATGTGTTCGCGTCGTTGAACGCGGTCTCGCAAATCCTGCTCCACAAATTCAGCAAGCAAAGCGATGTGCCGAAGACGGCGCCCGCGCCGGTGGCGATCCCAGTCGAGCCGCCAGTCGCACGAGTATGAACGCGATCCCCTGCCTGACGATTGAAGACGTCGCCAATCTCGATGGCGTCCTGGGCGATTTCCTGAAGAAGGCCGAAGCGGAGCTGACAGTAGTGATCGATCGAGGCGGCAACGTTATCTCGCAGTTTGGCGACATGACGGTGATGGATGTGACAATTATCGCGGCGCTCGCCGCGGGATCGTTTGCCGCGACGAAAGAACTGGCGCGGCGAATCGGCGAGATTGAATTCAACGCGCTTTATCACCAGGGGAACGGCAATCACATTTTCATGAACTCGGTCGATGACGACACGATCATGATCACAGTGTTTGGCCGGCGAACGACAGTAGGGCTGGTGCGATTCTATTCCGCAAGCGCCGCGCAGAGTGTTGGCGCACTGTTAAAATCGCTCCAGACGGGCGGCCACGGTTTTTCGTTCAACGCGTCGGACATCACCGCCTCGCCGGTTTTCGCCGATCAGTAGTTAGCCGGGATCAGCGATCCCAGCTGCAACGTCAGCCATTAAACTCGGCCACCACGAGGGTGGCGTTGTGGCCGCCGAATCCAAACGAGTTGTTTACCGCGATGCGAACCTTCTTTTGTTTCGCGGTCTTCGCGGTGTAATCGAGGTCGCACTCGGGATCGGGATTATCCAGATTGATCGTGGGCGGGATCACGCCGTCGCGGATCGAAAGCGCGCAGGCGGCGGTTTCGACGGCGCCGGCTCCGCCTAACAAATGGCCGGTCATCGATTTTGTCGCGCTGATCGAGACTTTCTTGGCGTAATCGCCAAACACAGTCTTGATCGCGCGCGTTTCGCAAATGTCGCCGAGACCGGTCGAGGTCGCGTGAGCATTAATGTAATCGACCTGCTCCGGGGTTGTCTTCGCGTGATCCAGCGCCATTCGCATCGCGCGAACTGCGCCTTCGCCGTCCGGCGGCGGCGCAGTCATGTGATGGGCATCAGCGGAGAGTCCGTAGCCGGTCAGCTCGCAATAAATTTTCGCGCCGCGAGCTTTCGCATGTTCGAGCTCTTCGACAACGACAACGCCAGCGCCTTCGCCCATGACGAAACCGTCGCGGTCGCGATCGAACGGACGTGATGCGCGCTGCGGTTCATCGTTCCGCGTGCTGAGGGCTTTCATCGAGGAAAAACCGGCGA
>DATILK010000397.1:0-3379 GCA_035476555.1 Chthoniobacterales bacterium
TCGGCGATACCGGCGCGATTCTGAGAGCCCTTTGTTTCAGCCGCCTGGGACGAGAAAAAAGTGCGGAGCGAGTCACCCGGGGTCGAGGAAAAACCGAACCGCTCGACCGTGATGTCGAAGTCGAACCCATCGACGCGCGCGCGGTATTGGACCGGATCGACGATACGGAAAGTGGCGTCGATGCCCAGCACGCCGAGATTCTTGATGTAGGGCAGATGGTGCGGCTGAAAGGTTGGCTCGTCGATCAGAAATTCGATCGTGATCGGCTTGCCGTCCGGAAGAATTCTTTTTCCGTTCTTGAGCGTGCATCCGGCATCGCTCAGGAGCTGCGCGCCACGCCTCAGCCATTGCCGGTCCTGTCCCGATGCATCGGTGACGGGAGGGAGGTAAGGCTCGCCGAAAACCTCGTCGGGCACCTTTCCGCGGAACGGCTCGAGCAATGCCAGCTCGGCTGCGTCCGGCTTTCCCTGAGCCATCATCGGAGAATTCTGGAAGACCGAATGCGTGCGATCGTAGGAACCGTACATGATGTTCTTGTTGGTCCATTCGAAATCGAAAGCATCGATCAGCGCTTCGCGAACGCGGCGGTCCTTGAACTTCTCCCGTCGCGTATTGATGAACCAGCCTTGCGCGCCGGAAGGCGTGTCGTCTGGGAGAACGTTGCGCTTGACGCGACCGTCCTTGAAGGCGGGAAAATCATAACGCGTTGCCCAGAAGCGCGACGTGAACTCCTCGCGGAACAGATAGTTCTTTGCCGTGAAACCCTCGAAACCAACCTCGCGATCCCGATAATATTCAAACCGCAGCACGTCGAAATTGTTCTGTCCGCGCGAAACCGGAAGATCCGCGCCCCACCAGTCTTTCACACGCTCGAATTCGATGAAATGTCCGACCTGGAAGCGGCCGACCTTGTAGGCGCCACTGCCAAGCGGAATGTCGAGAGTCGATTCCTCAAAAGACTTCTTCGAGTAGTAGGCGCGCGAAAAGATCGGCAACCCGGCAACGAACAGCGGCACGTCACGGGCGCGGTTTTCCGCAAACCGCGCGACGATGGTGCGATCGTCGGTGGCCTCCGCGCCCGTGAAGTCGCGCAACTGCTGGGTAATGATCGGGTGACCCTTGTCCTTCAGCGTGAGCAGCGACCAGACAACATCGTGTGCAGTCAGCGGCGTGCCGTCGTGGAATTTCACTTCCGGACGCAAGGTGAAAGTATACGTGAGGCCGTCATCGGAAACGCGGACGCTGCGTGCCGCGAGGCCATACATGGCGTCGGGCTCGTCACCCGAGCGAACCATCAGCGTCGCGAAGGTAAGCTCCATGCCCTGCGCGGCGTCGCCTTTGAGAATGTAGCTGTTGAGCGAATTGAAGGTCTGGAACGATTGATTGAACTGGCGGTTCGGCCCGATCTGCGAGAACACGCCGCCTTTCGGCGCTTTCGGATTGACGTAATCGAAGTACGGAAAATCCGCCGGGTAGTTGAGGTCGCCGAACGCCGACATGCCGTGGCGGTCGGCAGTCTCGGCCAAGACGGTAATGACGCGGTTGCCGACGCCGGCCGCGGCCACACCGGCCAAAAGTCCCAAAGCACGGCGGCGACTGAGAGACATTGACTACGACCGTTGTGGCACTTTGGCGGCCCGTTCCGCGTCCCACCACCACACGGTGGGGAAAGCCGAGCGACCGTATTTCGGCATTGTCTCAGGGCGAGCAAAACGATCCCAGCGCGCAGTGCGCGCATAGGGATACGTCCATTGCGGCACCACGTAGAAATTCCACAACAGAACCCGGTCCAGCGCCTGGGTGGCGGCGACGAGTTCGGCGCGATCCTTGCTGAAAATCACGCGCTCGATCAGTTCGTCGATCGCCGGATTCTTGATGCCCACCAGATTGCGTGAGCCCGGTTGGTCGGCAGCCTGTGAACTCCAGAAACCGCGCTGCTCGTTGCCGGGTGAGAGAGACTGCGCCCACGACGCGACGACGATATCGAAATCCCATTGCCGCAGGCGGTTTTCGTACTGCGCCGCGTCGACCACGCGCACATCCACTTTCATGCCTGTGCGCTCAAGCGACGGTTTGTAGAACAGGACGAAACGCTGTGCCGCACCATCGTCGACAAGAAACTCGACGCCAAACTGTTCGCCCGTCTTTGCATCAACCAGTTTGGTGTCGCGAATTTCGTATCCAGCCTGGTGGAATAGCGCCAGCGCTTCCCGCAAATTGTTGCGCACCGCCTGGGGATTGCCGCCGACCGGGTTCGTGTACGGCTTGGTGAAAAGGTCAGCCGGCACCTTGTCGCGCACGCTTTCGAGAATCTCCAGTTCCTTGCCCGAGGGCACGCCGGTTGCGGCAAGCTCCGAACCTTCGAAATAGCTCCCAATACGCTTGTACTGATCGGAAAAGAGCTGGCGGTTCATCTCCTCGAAATCGAATGCGAAGTTGAAGGCGCGGCGAACGCGCGGATCCTTGAACTTGTCGCGACGAATATTGAAGGCGAAAGCCTGCATGATGCCGATGTTGCGGATGGGGAATTCCTCGCGGATGACGCGCTTTTCCCGCACGGCCGGAAAATCATACGCAGTCGCCCAGTCCTTGGCGCTGTTCTCGACGCGCCAGTCGATCTGGTCGCCCTTGAATGCCTCGAGTGCGACGGTCGAGTCGCGAAAGTACTCGTAGCGCAGGGTCTGGAAGTTGCGCGTGCCGATGATGACGTTGAGGTCCTTGCCCCAATAGTCGTCGAATTTTTCGTAGACCAGCGTGCGACCGGGCGCGAACTCCTTCAGACGATACGGTCCGGAGCCGAGCGGCGGTTCGAGCGTCGTCGCCGTGATGTCACGCTTGCGGCCGGATTTGTCGGTGCCTTCCCACCAGTGCTTCGGCAGCACCGGCAACTGGCCGACGATCTGCGGCAGCTCGCGGTTGCCTGGCCCGTCGAAGGTGAACTTGATTTCGCGCTCGCCGACCTTCTCGACGTTCACGACGTGCCGGTAGTAGGCGCCGTAGAACGGACTGTTCTTTTTCAACGCGTCGAATGAAAAAAGAACGTCATCGGCCGTGATCGGCTTTCCGTCATGCCAGCGTGCATTGGCACGCAGACGGTACGTGACGTTCGAATGGTCCTCGGGATAACTGACGGCCTCGGCCAGCAGTCCGTATTCGGTCGACACCTCGTCCAGCGACGGCGTGGTCAGCGTCTCGGTGAAAAGCTCGGTGCCGGCGGCGATGCTGCCCTTCACGCCGGACACCACCATGTTGAAGTTGTCGAACGTGCCGAATGCGCTCTGGCGCACGAGGCCGCCCTGTGGCGCTTTCGGGTTGACGTAATCGAAATTTTTGAACCCGTCCGGATATTTGATGTCGCCGAACAGAGACAACGCGTGAC
>DATILK010000398.1:0-3960 GCA_035476555.1 Chthoniobacterales bacterium
CCGTCGTGAGGAATGCATGCAACGCCGGCAAGATCGACAAGCAGCACTCGACGGCGGCGAAACTCTCGATTTTCTGCCGGAAACAAAATCGATTCGGGAAGGCGACTGGACCTGCGCGCCGATCCCGGCGGACATCCAGGACCGCCGCGTCGAGATCACGGGGCCGACGGATCGCAAGATGGTGATCAACGCGCTTAATTCGGGCGCGAAGATTTTCATGGCGGACTTTGAAGACGCAAACGCGCCGAACTGGAACAACATGGTCGAAGGGCAAATCAATCTGCGCGACGCGATCCGCCGGTCGATTCGTTTCACAAACCCGGACGGCAAGGAATATAGATTAAATGAGCAACTGGCGGTGCTCATGCCGCGCCCGCGCGGCTGGCACCTGCTCGAGAAACATGTGCTCGTTGACGGGAGGCCAGTTTCCGGCGGTCTCTTCGATTTCGGCCTCTACTTCTTTCATAACGCAAAGGAACTCCTCGCGCGCGGCAGCGGTCCGTACTTCTACTTACCGAAAATGGAGAGCCATCTGGAGGCGCGCATTTGGAACGACGCCTTTGTGCTGGCGCAGAATGCGCTTGGAATTCCGCAGGGCACGATCAGAGCGACGGTTTTAATCGAGACGATTCCGGCGGCATTCGAGATGGATGAAATTCTGTATGAGCTGCGCAATCACTCAGCCGGATTGAACTGCGGGCGCTGGGATTACATTTTCTCGTGTATCAAACGGTTCCGGAACAAACCCGATTTCCTGCTCGCGGATCGCGCTTTGATCACGATGACAACGCACTTCATGCGCTCCTATTCGCTGCTCTGCATCAAGACCTGTCACCGCCGGAACATTTTTGCCATGGGTGGAATGGCCGCGCAGATCCCGGTAAAGAACAATCCAAAGGCGAACGAGGACGCATTTGCCAAGGTGCGGGCCGACAAAGAGCGCGAGGCGACCGATGGTCACGACGGAACGTGGGTAGCGCATCCGGGAATGGTGCAGCTCGCGCTCGACGCCTTTAACCGGTTGATGCCGACTCCGAATCAGATCGAGCGAAAACGCGACGAAGTGAACGTGAGCGCGAGAGACTTGTTAGACTTCGGCCCGAGCGAACCGATCACTGAACAAGGCTTACGCACGAACGTGAGCGTGGGCGTGCAATACCTCGAAGCCTGGCTGCGCGGCAGTGGCGCGGTTCCAATCTTCAATCTCATGGAAGACGCGGCCACCGCAGAAATCTCGCGGGCGCAGGTCTGGCAATGGATTCGTCATCCCCGCGGGGTTCTGAGCGATGGCCGCAAGGTGACGAAGGAACTTTTTCGGAGCGTCCTCCGGGAGGAACTGGAAAAGATTAAGACAACCGTTGGTGCCGCGCGTTTCGAAAAAGGAAAGTTCGATACCGCACGCGAGCTTTTCGACAAAATCACGACTGACGAGGAGTTCGCAGAGTTCCTCACCTTGCCCGGATACGAGAAATTGGACTGATCGACATGAAGACTAACTGGGGAACAGATCCGCGCTGGAGCGGGATCGAGCGAAACTATTCGTCAGGGGATGTGCGACGTTTGCAAGGCAGCTTCATCGTAGAGCACTCGCTTGCACGCCGCGGCGCGGAAAAGCTTTGGGAATTATTGCACACCGAAGAGTTTGTTCCGACCCTCGGCGCGCTAACCGGCAATCAGGCCGTGCAGCAGGTCAAAGCGGGATTGAAAGCGATCTATCTCAGCGGCTGGCAGGTTGCGGCCGACGCCAATCTCGCCGGACAAATGTATCCCGACCAGAGTCTTTATCCGGCGAACAGCGTCCCGGCGGTGGTGAAGCGGATCAACCAGGCGCTCCAACGTGCCGATCAAATCCATCATGCCGAGGGAAAGACCGACATAGACTGGTTCGCTCCGATCATCGCGGATGCGGAAGCTGGCTTCGGTGGTCCGCTAAATGTTTTCGAATTAACGAAGGCAATGATCGAAGCCGGCGCGGCCGGGGTTCATTTCGAAGATCAGCTCGCGAGCGAAAAGAAATGTGGACACATGGGCGGCAAGGTGCTCCTCCCAACGCAACAAGCCATCACGCATCTCATTGCAGCGCGGCTTGCGGCCGACGTTTCCAATGTGCCGACCATCATTGTCGCGCGCACGGATGCGAACGCGGCGGCGTTGCTCACCAACGATGTCGATGAACGCGACCACGAATTCCTGACCGGGGAGCGAACAGCGGAGGGATTTTATCGTGTGCGTGCCGGGCTGGATCAGGCGATTGCGCGTGGGATCAGCTATGCCGCTTATGCCGACATGGTCTGGTGTGAAACGAGCGAGCCAAACTTAAGTGAAGCGAAACGTTTTGCCGAAGCAGTGAAAGCGAAGTTTCCCGAGAAGCTGCTGGCCTATAACTGTTCGCCGTCCTTTAACTGGAAAAAGAAGATCGACAGCGCCACGATCGCAAAGTTTCAGCGCGAGCTCGGCGCGATGGGATACAAATTCCAGTTCGTCACTCTCGCGGGTTTCCACGCCCTCAACTACAGCATGTTTCGGCTCGCGCACGGCTACAAAGAGCGCGGCATGGCAGCGTATTCCGAGTTACAGGAAGCGGAATTCGCGGCAGAGGGCGATGGTTACACTGCGACCAAACATCAGCGCGAAGTCGGTACCGGTTACTTCGATGCAGTGGCTCAGGTCATCGCGGGCGGGAAATCTTCAACCACCGCTTTGCGCGGCTCGACGGAACAAGACCAGTTCCACTAAGTCGCCCCCGCATGTCGCTGACCAGCAGCCCGATTTCGCCGGAGCGCGCCGACCTGACCGACAGCCGGCTAGCGGCGCTTTGCGCAGAAACGGTCCAGCGCGCGTTCCTGGAATACGAGGAGCGGTTTCGCGCAATCACGCTCCGCGCCCGCGAACGTTTTCTCGCACGCGATTGGCAGGGATCCTATGCAGATGCGGCGGAACGGCTGCGTCTTTATGCGCAACAGATGGAGAAGCTCACGGAGCAGTCTAAAAAGATAATGGGCACGCGCCTCAGCGAACGCAGCGTCTGGACGGGGATGAAGGCGGTCTATTCATCCCTCATCGCACAATCACCGAAGCGCGAGATCGCGGAGAGTTTTTTCAACTCATTAACCCGGCGCGTTTTCGCGACGGAAGGCGTAGACCAGGCAATCGAGTTCGTCGACACCGATTTTGATGAAGCTCCGACCACGCCGCTCGATAATCGTCGGACCTATTCTGGTGCTTCAATTCACGAGCTGCTCATCGCGAGCCTAACAGATCCGGCCGCCGGTTTTCCAGAGGAGCATTGGCGCGAGCTTGATACCACTGCGCGACATGCGGCCGAGCGGCTTCAGGCGGCGTTTAGGACATCGCCCGAGGAATCGCCAACGAATCGGAACCTGAGACTAGAGATGATCGGAAACGTCTTTTATCGCGGTCGGGGTGCCTACCTGGTTGGGCGCGCGTTTCGCGATCGGGACGACCAAAATCCTGTCGCAATCGCGCTGTGCTTGCGGCACGAAGCCGAAGCTGAACTCGATCTCGACGCGCTCCTTATCGGGGAGACCGACCTCGCTATTCTGTTTTCTTTCACGCGCGCTTATTTTCGCGTCGATACCGCGTGTCCATATGAACTCGTGCGCAGCTTGCGTGAGCTCATGCCGCGGAAACGTCTAATCGATCTTTACAACGCAATTGGTTACCACCGTCACGGCAAGACCGAGTTCTACCGCGATTTCGTCCGGCACTTGCGCACCTCCAGCGATCGGTTTGTCACTGCCGAAGGAGCGCGCGGCATGGTGATGTTCGTGTTTACGCTTCCGAGCTACGATGTTGTCTTCAAATTGATCAAAGACCACTTCGAATATCCGAAGGAGAACACGCGTGCTGACGTCATGCGGCGTTACCGGCTCGTCTTCGAACACGATCGCGCTGGGCGTCTGGTGGAAGCGCATGAGTTCGAGCATTTACGCATTGCCC
>DATILK010000399.1:0-5177 GCA_035476555.1 Chthoniobacterales bacterium
GGGATGGATGCGCTTTGGTCGGGAACTTACAACCAGCGCTTCTTCTTGAAATAGACGATCTGAAACACCGCCACGCCCAGCATGAAGAGCAGGCACGCGATATAGCCGTAGGGATGGAAAAGCTCCGGCATGTTCCAGGGCAGCCTCTTCCCATCCACTTCGTGCGCGAAATTCATTCCGTAAACGCCCGCGATGAAAGTGAGCGGAATGAAGATCGACGAAATCACCGTCAGCACGCGCATGATCTCGTTCGTGCGAATCCCGACCGCCGACAGATAAAGTTCCATCAAACCGGAAAGCACATCGCGATAGCTCTCGATCAAATCCATCAGCTGAACGGTGTGATCGTAGCAATCGCGCAGGTAAACCTTCGTCGCCTTGCTGACGAGTCCGCCTTCTTCGTGCAGGAGAAAATTCACCAGGTCGCGCACCGGCCAGATGTAGCGCCGAATGCGAGTGAGCGATCGCTTGTGATGATGCAACTCACCTACCGGACTCGCCGTGGGCTGCAGATCCGCCAGGGTTTCTTCGATCAAATCGATCTTGGCGCCGATGTCTTCGAGCACCGGATAGTAATGATCGATGATGGAATCCAGAAGGGCATACGCGAGATAATCAGGTCCCATCTTGCGAATGGTGCCGCTGGGATTGCGAATCCTCGCCCTCACCGGCTCGAAGACGTCGAACTCCGCTTCTTCCTGCAGCGTGATGAGAAAATGTTTGCCGAGGAACATGCTCACCTGTTCGCCGCACATGACCTCGGCGCGATCGCGGTAGAGCATGTGGGCCACGATGAAGAGATAATTGTCGTATTGCTCGACCTTCGGGCGCTGCATCGTGTCGAGCACGTCTTCGAGCGCGAGCGGATGAAGATTGAACTGTGTTCCCAGGGTCCGCAGCACCTCGATGTCCCCCAGCCCGTCGATGTTGATCCAGGTCACGCGTTCGTTGTCGAGGTGCGAAAGTAATTCCTCGCGGTCCTCGATCACTTTCTTTTCCAGACGCGTTCGATCGTACTCGATCATCGTGATGACCGGTTTTCGACGAACAGATTCGTCCCGGGACCGCAGCGTTCCGGGAGGTTCGCCAGGAATAACGTTACGCAGTTTGAACATGAATCACGGGAACGGCTGCGACGCGATCGCGTTCAAAACGAGATTTTTTCGACGTCGCAATTCCATTACCCAGAGCGCGGCGATGGTCAGCGCGTCGCTAATGAGGTGGGTCGTTTGAGTCGAACTGATCGTGGCCGGATTCAGGGTCGGCTCGAGCAGGTCGCGAACAGGTTTGATTTCGGGCGCGGTCGAGCCGGCGTCCGATTGTTTGATAGCGGCGAGAGTCGCGTGACGCTGTGCGGCGGTCGCTTTGATCGCATCCAGATTTTCGTAGGCGAATAGCCCGAACAGGATCGAGACGATGAGGGTCGTCAGCGCAGCCGGTTGCTTGCGCAAGGATGCGAACGCCAGCAAACCACCGACGATGACGACGTAAAGCGTCCAATAATTCTGCAACGCCGTCGTGCGCTCGAAGTAGAGCTGGATCAAATCGTTGTATTTCATAGGCGCCGATTATTGGAGGAGTGCACGGTGGGACGCGAGGAGAATTCGCTCGCCTCGAATTCACGCAACGCCTCCTGCACTTCCGGCCGGATAACGACGCGGGGACGAACGCGACGAACCAGATCGACCGCGTCCGCCACGGATGTTGCCGAACCACTGCGAAGAAGGTACGCGGCGGCGACCGCGACGGTTCGCGAGTAACCGATTTTGCAGTGCACGTAAACGATCCCGGTCTCCGATTCGCGCGCGATAAAAGAAATCATTTCCTCCAATTGCGCCCGCGTCGGCGCCGTCAGATCGAGAATCGGAATGTTCCGATAAGTAACGGCGCGCAGCGGTACAGGCTCGGAAAATTCCGCGGTAAGATCGAGAACGGCTGTGACACCCCGGCGGACGAGAGCGATAGCTTCGCTCTCACTCAAGACGCCGCCGATCCAGACGTGCGGTGTCAGTTCATCCCAGGCGCGACTTTGCCGCCGATAATAAAGCCGCGAAATCTCCTGGCCTAACAAGACCGGACCAAGCGTCCACCAAGTTGTCCAGGGCGGGCGGCCATCTTGTTTTCGAAAAATTCCCGGACCCAAACCGAAGTAAGCGGCAGCCATCAGGCCTATTGACACGAGCGGCCAAATAAGAACCGCGCCCCAAGGCCAGCAGGAAATTATGAGCGCCGTGACCACGAGAACGCCCGCCAGGTAATACGAACCAACGCGGCGATTTGAAACGACAGGAAGCCGCGCGCTCGACTCTGGAAAAAAATAAAGGCAATAGGCGCCGAGCGCGAAACCGGCGACGACATCCATGACGTGATGCTGATAGGTGAGAACGGCTGACAGCCCGATGAGGACGAACCAAAGATTGGAAGCGTGGCGCAGAATTCCGCGGGTATGTCGTGCATAGAGGTCCGCGAGGATCGTCCGCAGCGCGAGGTGGAGCGACGGCAACAGATTGTAGGGCTGATCCATTCCGCGGAACCAATCGAACACCGCGCCGAGCCAGCCGGCAGCATGCGGACGTTCGAAAGCGAAGCGGAGCGGGAACAAAAGAAAACAAACGCCGCCAATCAAAATTGCCGCTGCGATTCGCTTTGAAAATGTCGCCAGCTCGCGATTCGTCCGGCACAGAAACGGCGCCGACACGAAAAATAGATCGATCGACAGGTAGGGCGCGATCATCAGGGGCACGAACGGAATGGCGCGTTCCCATTCGAAAAACAACGAAGGAACATTCGCGCGCTGGGCCGTGAACCAGTTGCACCAGCCGTAGATGACGACGAACAGCGCCGAGAGCCCGATCGATGCCGCGAGCTGCGTCGATCTTCTAATGCGCGCCATTGGCGCCATTTCTACTTCCGCGCCGCGCCACGGACACGGAGAACATCCCCCACTCGTCGATTTCCATTTCCGTTTTGTCGAAACCGGCAACGCGCACGAGTTCGTCCATCTCGGCGGTCGTTCGTCGCCGCATGATCCTGGGTTTGCCTTCGCGATTGCGCAACACCCGCGCGATGAATTCCACCTGCGGATGCCACGGCTGGTTCGTGTAGATGAGAGAGCCGCCGGGCTCGAGCGCCTCGATTAATCCACGCAACGATTCGAGGACGCCGTCGTTTTCCGGAAACAACTCGAACAAACCGGACACGATCGCGATCGTTGGCCGCGGACTGATCGTGGCCAGCGATCCGCGATCGAAAGCGTCGCGCAGCTCCACGGTCACATTCGTTAGGCCAAATTCGGCCGCGAGCTTCCGCGCCGCGTCGACGTTTTCCGGTTTGTAATCGCGGAGCAGCGCCGTCATCGGAATTTCCGGCAACGCGCGCATCGTTTCCAGGAGATAACGCCCGCCACCCGCGGCAACGTCCACGATGCGCACCGGCAAACCTTTCGCACGCGTGCGCGCGATCACGCTACGCAACAACGTTTCCAGATTTTTCTTCCGCTGCCGAATGCCGCGCCAGCCCGGGCTGTTCAGGTAATTGCGGTCGATGATCCGGCCGAGCGGTGTTCGCCCACGCGGTTCGTTTTCGTAGACGTAGTCCAGCGTCAATCCCGAATCGAAACCGGTGCGCCAGCCGAGATCGATGCCTTTGCTCAATCGGCCTCCGGTCTTCATCCCGGCGCGAAGCAACGCGAAATGCGGACGACCGCGCAGTTTGAGCTGCTCGTATTCCTCCCAGGTGTGGCCGTACTTGTCGGCGTCGAGCAACGAGGGCCGGCGCAACGGAACGGCGAATTGTTCCCGGACAAAATCGCGCACGCGATCGGCGACTCGCGCCCGCTCGCGCTCGTGAAACAGCGCGTGATACGCCGAGGGGAAAAGGTGCATGCGTTTGCTCGGCGACGACAGGCCGTTGAAAAACTCGCGCTGCGCTTTCACGCTCACGATCCAATCGCGCCCGGCCGAAAGCATCAGCGTCGGAACATTGATTGCGCCGGCATCGGCGAGGAGTCGCGTTCCGGCATCGTGCAGCGCGATCAGAATGTTGACTGCGATCTGCCGGAAGATCAGCGGATCGGCCTCGTATTGCGCGGCCTGCTCCGGATCGTGCGTGAGCATCTTCGCTTTCACATAGCTCTTCACGAAACCGGGTCCGATGAATTTTTGTTTCAACCGCAGCGACGGAATGGCGAGCGGAACATAAAGCCGAACGCGAAACGCCGGCGTGGCCAGAATCATGGCGCGAATCGGCGGCGCATAATCGTGGACCCACGCCGCCATCGTCACGGCGCCGACGCTGTGCCCGAGCACGATCATGTTCTCCATCGCGAAGCCGTGGTGATCGCGCACATGACGCACGAAGGCGTCGACGTCTTTCACCAGCGTTCCGAAATTATCCGCGGAGCCGCGCTCGCCGGCCGAGCGTCCGTGCCCGCGCGCATCCCAGGCGAAGACCGCGACATCGTTCATCGCGAGCATCTCCACGAACTCCGACCAGCGTCCGGAATGTTCGTGGCCGCGATGGAAAAGCAGCAACGCTTTTTCCGTCGGCGTTTCCGGAATCCAGGCGCGATAAAAAAGCTGGGCGCCATCCCAGCTCGACATGGTTCGTTCAGCGGGCTGCATGTTGATTCGCCAATTGTTTCACGGCGTCTCGCAATTCCGTGGCGATGACTGCGTTGGAATTCTTGTCCGGCAACATCGCGCCGTAATTTCGCGGCGCTCCGATGATCAACCGCACCTTTCGCGCACGCGGAATCCGTTTTCCTTTCGGCCAGGCGCGGAACGCGCCGTCGAGATAACAAGGGAGAACGGCAACATCGCGTCCGGCAACCAGCGCGCCGATGCCAGGCTTGAAATCCTGAAGCTCTCCCGTCTTCGATCGCGTTCCCTCCGGAAAAATGATGAGCACGTTGCCGGCGTTCGCGAGGAGCTCGCCGCAGATCGCGAGACTGTGCCGCACATGAGTCTGGCGCGCGAACGGCAGCGCGTTCACGATCACCGTCGCGATCCAGGTGCGCGGCACGCTTTTAAAAAAATAATCGGCGGCAGCGGCCGGAAAGGCGCGATGCAACCGGCGCAGCGGCAAGCCGGCGAGCAAGCAAACGGTGTCGAGGTGACTGGAATGATTCGCGACGAGAACGAAGGAGCGATTATTCCGGAGATGTTCTTCGCCAATGA
>DATILK010000400.1:0-2981 GCA_035476555.1 Chthoniobacterales bacterium
GGCTTCAACGAGCCTGCTCTCTCGAATTTCGCGGAACTTTTCCTGGTCGAAAGCGCGGAAGGCCCAGAGGCCGGCCATGAAAACTGCCACCACCGCCAGAAGTAGAAGCGTGATCTTGGTTTGGACTTTCATTTTCTAGCTCACAACATCACGTCCCTCCTTCCAGGGCGGGCGACAGTCAGCCCAAGCCCGTTATTTGACGGCGTCTCCATCTATTTATTCGCGTATGCGGGCCTCCCGAATTGCAACTATTTTCAGTTCGTCGCCTTTTCCTCGCAGCGTCCACCAGTTCCTGGTCTTTCCGACCGCCTTGTTTTTCGTCGGTCGACTCGGGCTACCCAGCTCAAACGCGACCGTGAATTCGACATTCGTTTCGCCCTCATTGCCCGCGGCGAAAAAGCTTACCGGGCCCGTGAGGGTGTATTTCCGTTCGGGCCAGCGTTTGACGTAATTACTCGTGTCTTTGGTGACGAAATCCTGGGACACATTGCCGTGATCGAAATAACGGACCGGGAAGGCGTAATAATTTACCTGCTTTGGGACGTCGGGGGCCTCGGCGTCGCGGAGATAATCCTGCACGAACCGATTCACCCGCTCGGGAACGAGATCCTGCCCGGGCGCCGGTGATTCAGCGGGAGGAGCTGGGGTCGGAGTCAGGTCGGGTTTTTCTTCCGCCTCCCGTTGCAAAGCGAGACGCTGTGATTCCGACAATGCGCTCGCTTCGTCGCTCTTTAGAACCGGCATGTCCGGTAATGGCGCAGCGGCAGCGACGGTGGTTTGGACGTGCAGAGATGTCGCCGTATCCGCGTCGACCCTGCCCGTAACGGCGAAACCCTTTCGGGCCTGGTAATGCTTCAGCGCGTCGGTCAGGACCGCGCTGTCTTGGCCATCGATGTTGCCAAAATAGAGATTCCGCTTCCGCAATTCCTCCTGCACCTGGCGAACGGTTTCGTCCGCCCGCGCCATGCCGGAAAGTGGCAGCAAGACCAGCAAGAGAGTGGCGAAGCGCAGCATTGCATACCTTAGATCGTATGGAATTTATAATTCGGTTGCCTGCCAGAACTTGCGAAACGCTCCCGGCCAGCTCCGATCCACCACTTGCTGCCGCGCTTCCCGTCCCATCCGCGCCCGCAGCTTCGAGTCGCGGCTGATTCGTTCAATCGCGCGCGCAAAATCATCGGCGTTGTGCGCCTTGGTCACGAATCCCGTCCGTCCGTCGTCCACCAATTCCTTTGGGCCTCCCAAATCGGAGACGATCACCGGCAATCCCGAGGCCTGCGCTTCGAGCACGACGTTGCCGAACGTGTCGGTCGTGCTCGGAAAAACGAAGACGTCCGCCGATGCGTAAGCTTTCGCCAATTTTTCGCCGGTCAGATAGCCGAGAAAAATAGCGTCGGGCAATGCCGCCGCGAGCGCTTCGCTGTACGGTCCGTCGCCGACGAGATACAGTTTCACGGGCTCGCCGCTCTCGCGAATTTTTTTGTAAGCCGTCGCCAGCACATCGAGATCTTTTTCGCGCGAGATGCGGCCGACATACAGCAATCGCACTTCACTGCCGTTCGCGCCCGACCCGGGCCAAAACGTCAGGTCGCGTCGGGTCGGCGTGAACAAATCGGTGTCGAGGCCGCGGGGAAGGATTTTCAATTTCTCCGGCGCAAAACCGCGATCGATCCAGCATTTCCGATAATGCTCGGAATTGACCCACACCGTATCGACCTGCCCGTAGAGCCAATGCATGTAACTCCAGGCGAGGCTTTCGAGGAAACGGTCCTCCGTCAGGATGCGCACGTATTCGGGAATGTCGGTGTGATAAATGCCGCTCGATTCCAGGTTCAGCATTTTGGCGGCGAGCAGCCCGACTAATCCAATCGGTCCCGGCGTGCTGATGATGATTTCGGTGAATTGCTCGCGCTGAATGTAATCGAGGATCTGCATGATCGGCGGGAAGCTGAGCCGTTGCAGTTCGTACTCCGGCAATGCGAATTCGCCGATCGGCCGGAAATTTTTGATCGGGATTTCATCGACGTCGAGCCGACGCCGCGAAGTCACCACAATCAGTTTCTCGCCCGCGGCCACGCCGGCCGCCGTCATTTTGCGAATCGTGTTCGCGACGCCGTTGACGTCATCGAGCGTGTCCGTGAACCAGGCGCGCTTCCGGTTTTGCAACTCCGCCGGAATTCCGCCGGTCATTTTCGAAAAAACATCGCGCAGCCAGCGGCGTGACGGCGCCTGGCTGTGGAACGCGTAAAGGTACGGCGTGAGCAGGACGATGATAGGCGCGATCCCGCTCAAGGCCTGCATGCTCTCGATCAGGTTTCCCTTGCGGATTTGCTGCACGAATTTTTCGAAGAGCCGAAACGCGAGCTGCTCGCAAACCAGATTCGCCATCAGAAAGGTGCGGCGCTCCGGTTCCTTCACGTCCTTCATCTCCCGCGCCAGTCGCGCTTTCACTCGCGGCTGCGAGAAGTGTTTCGACAGCCCTTTCCAAAGCGAGACGTTCCGCGGCTTCGCCAGCTCGAAAATTTTCCCCGACATCACGCCCTGCGCGATGAACGTCGCTTTTTCTTTCAGGGTGAATTCGGTCGGATCGCGTCCTTCCATGAAACGCGAGAACATCGTTTCGAGCAGCGGCGCGGTCGGGCCGAGGTTTTCCGTGAACCGATCGCGGATAAAACAGGAAACGGTGTTGTAAAAACCGTGCGACAACGCGAGGGGCGTGCCGCCTTCGCCGCGCGGTTCGCAATCGCCCGTGCGGACATGTCCGAGAAACTCCGCCGCTGTCCGAGCCTTCGGCGTTTCCGTAAACGCGCCGGCGACGAATTGCCCGCCGTGATCGTCCGAACCGCCGGTGAAAATTTTCCGCCACGGTTCCGGATGCGTCGGCTGCAGGTTGTGGCGATTTGCCCACTCTTCGATTTTTTCCGGCGTGAGCCCGGAAAGAAGTTCGCGCCCAAGTTTGCTCAGGAGCTGATCGCGCAGCC
>DATILK010000401.1:0-5473 GCA_035476555.1 Chthoniobacterales bacterium
CCAGGTGCGCGATCTCGTGCCCGAGCAGATTGCCGCCCGCTTTGAATCCTGGATTGCGTTGAATGAAGAGGCTGCCCTGCGATTGGATTCCACCGGTCCACGGCTCGAGCTGGGCCGCGCCTTGGAATTGTTGCCAGTCCACCATCGTTTGGAAAATGTAGATGTGCGATTTCGTATCGCCTGCCGGCTGTTCGCGCTGCAGCTCTTTCGCGACGACGCGGTAATGGAACTCCGCCTCAATCGAAATCGGCGTCGCCATTAATGTGTCGGCGAAATGATAAATGAAATGTTCGGTCTCTGCGTGCTTCCATTGTTCCGGGCGAATGGCCAATGCTTTTTGCCCAAGCGGATTCGGGTCGCGCTGACTCAGGCGCGAGAATTCCACCTCAGGCAGCGCGTTGAGCCCGGGCGTCAGCGATTGCGCCTGCGCCACTGCATTCACAGTCAGCAACAATAAAAGGGAAACGCCTTTGGCAGGGAATCGCATGACTAGCCCGATAGAGCTAGTCGCGTGCGAGACGATTACACCCGGGAACGTCTCCGGCCGTTGTTGCGCGAATATTTTACCGGCCTGCGTTTCGGCTCGATTTTCGTCAGGCCGGTGCCGGTTTTCACTTCCATGATTTGGTCGCGCAACAAGGCCGCGCGCTCGAATTCCAAATTCGCCGAGGCGGTTTGCATTTCTTCCTCCAGCTCGCGCAACAGCTCGGTGAGATTGAAATCGCCGCCGCTCTCCTGGATCACGGACGCCGCAATCTCGCGGCCGCGCAAAATCGTGTGCAAACTTTCCTGGACGGCGCGCCGAACTGTTTGCGGCGTGATTCCGTGCTTCTCGTTGTATTCCATTTGTTTCGTTCGCCGATAATCGGAAATCGACATCAACGCCTGCATGCTTTGCGTCACTGTGTCCGCAAACAGCACCACCTCACCGTTAATGTGACGCGCGGCCCGGCCCGCGGTCTGGATCAATGAAGTCTGGCTGCGAAGAAATCCCTCCTTGTCCGCATCGAGGATGCAGACGAGCGAGACTTCCGGCAGATCGAGTCCTTCCCGCAGCAGGTTAATGCCGACCAAAATATCGAAATCCGCTGCGCGCAAACCGCGCAAAATCTCGACGCGCTCGATGGTGTCGATGTCGCTATGCAGGTAGCGCACCTTCAATCCGACATCGCGCAGGTAATCCGACAAATCTTCCGCCGTTCGTTTCGTCAACGTCGTGACGAGGACGCGCTCCTGTTTCTCCACTCGTTGCCGGCAAAGCTCGATCGTCTCATCGATCTGGTTCTTCAGCGGCTTGAGCGTGATCTTCGGGTCGAGCAATCCCGTCGGTCGAATGATTTGCTCCACGACCAGCGGCGCGCCCGGCGTGTGCACATCGAATTCATCAACCGGTTGATCCGTTCTCGACAATTGTAGCCGGGATCGGTGATCCCGGCTCGACGCGGCGCCGTCCCGATGGCCGGGATCACCGATCCCGGCTACAGATTCGCCGGCGACGAGAAAGGGAACGGGTTCGTCTTCACCGATTCTCTCCCGCTTATGCGGGAAATATCCCTTGTTTCCGACCATGCTGTTCTTGATCTCAAACTCCGCCGGCGTCGCGCTCACGTACGCGATCTGATTTGTCATCCCCATGAATTCCTTGAAATTCAGCGGCCGATTATCGAGCGCGCTCGGCAACCGGAATCCGTATTCCACGAGCACGGTCTTCCGCGATTTATCGCCTTCGTACATGCCGCCGATCTGCGGGATCGTGGCGTGCGATTCATCCACGACGAGCAGGAAATCTTTCGGGAAAAAATCTAGAAGCGTAAACGGCTTCGATCCCGGCATTCGTCCGGAAAGATGGCGCGAATAATTTTCGATCCCGTTGCAGAATCCCATCTCCTGCAACATTTCGAGATCGTACTCGGTGCGCATCTTGAGCCGCTGCGCTTCCAATAATCTGCTCTGCGATTCCAACTCGACGATCCGATGATCCAATTCGTTCCGGATCGAAGCGAGAGCGCGATTCAGTTTATCCGCCGGCGTCACGAATTGTTTCGCCGGATAAAACGTGATCACGCTCAGCGATTGCCGCGCGTGTCCGGTCAGCGGATCGAAGCGCGTGATCGCGTCAATCTCGTCGCCGAAAAACTCCAGCCGGATCGCTTCTTCATCCGCCGTCGCGGGATAAACTTCGACCACGTCGCCGCGGACCCGGAATCGGCCGCGCGAAAAATTCATGTCGTTGCGCTCATAAAGCATGTCGACCAGCCGGCCGAGCACGGCCTCGCGGCTGATTTGCTGGCCTTTCTTCACCGTCAGCAACATGCGCAGATAATCTTCTGGCGAGGTCACGCCATAAATGCATGAAACGCTCGCGACCACGATCGTGTCCCGCCGCGAAAGCAACGCGCTCGTCGCCGAAAGCCGGAGCCGCTCGATCTCTTCGTTAATCGACGAATCTTTCTCGATGTAAGTGTCGGACCGCGGGATGTAAGCCTCCGGCTGGTAGTAATCGAAATAGCTGACGAAATACTCGACGGCATTCCGCGGAAAGAACTGCTTGAACTCCGAGTAAAGCTGCGCGGCGAGCGTTTTGTTGTGCGAGATGATCAGCGCCGGCCGGTCGAGATCGCGAATCACGTTCGCCATCGTGAACGTTTTGCCCGATCCGGTTACGCCGAGCAGCGTCTGGTGCCGGTTGCCGGCCTCGATCGACTTCAGCAATTTCGCGATCGCCTGCGCCTGGTCGCCGCGCGGTTTGTAGTTGGATTCCAGCTCAAAGGCCATCGGGCAAGATAGCACGCTTTTGACTCGCTATGAGTGGGCACGCCGGTACACATTCCCGCGTCAATCGGATGAACTTCCAAAATTTTGTCGGCGAACTACGCCGCCGCAATATCTACCGGGTGGCCGTGGCATACGCGGTCGTCGCCTGGTTAATCATCCAGGTCGCGACCCAGGTTTTTCCGGTCCTGGAAATTCCGAACTGGTGCGTGCGGCTCGTCATCATTCTGCTCCTTCTCGGTTTTCCGATCGCGATGATCCTGGCCTGGGCCTACGAGCTGACGCCTGAAGGAATCAAACGCACCGAAGATGTCGCGCCCACCGAAGCCGCGCGCCGGCCAGTCACGCAGCGGCTGAATCTCACCATCATCGCTGTCCTGGGATGCGCGGTCGCGTTCCTGATTTACCAGCGTTACTATTCCAGCCCAAGTGCGTCCGATATTCCGGAAAAAAGCATCGCGGTCTTGCCGTTCGATAATTTCAGCGACGACAAAGACAACGCATTCTTCGCGGACGGCATCCAGGACGACATCCTTACCAGCCTCGCGAAAATCCATGATCTCAAAGTCATCAGCCGCACCTCGGTGATGCCTTATCGGGGCGCGACGCAAAACAATCTGCCGCAGATCGCGCGGGTGCTTGGGGTGGTAAACGTGCTCGAGGGGAGCGTGCGTCGCAGCGGGAACCGCGTCGTGGTCAGCGTCCAACTCATTGACGCGCGGAACGACCGGCATCTTTGGGCAAAACGCTACGACCGTCCGCTGGCTGACTCGTTAGGCCTGCAGGGCGAGCTGGCGTCGGAAATTGCGGCGGAGCTGCGCGCGACGCTCAGCCCGGAGGAGAAAGGCCGCGTCGAAACGAAGCCGACGGAAAATCCGGACGCCTATGTTCTGTACCTCAAAGCGCGCGCTTATGAGTCGAATCCGGATCGCCTTTACGAGGATTTCAAGCTGGCCGAGAACCTCTACAGCGAAGCGATTCAGCACGATCCTTCGTTTGCGCTGGCCCGCGCTCGACTCGCAGCCACGCTCGCGCGCATCTATCATTGGTTCGCTCCGTCGGAAGAGCTCAAGATGCAGATCAAACAAACCGCCGACAAAGCGCTCCAGTTGAAACCGGACCTGGGCGAAGGCCGTCTCGCGCTCGGCCTTTACTATTATTGGGTCGAAGCGAACTACGACGAAGCGCTGGAACAATTACGCTTCGCGGCTGCGGCCCTGCCTAACGACAGCGAGATCGGTTACGTCTCGGCCGCGATTCGTCGCCGCCAGGGAAACGCCAAGGCGAACCTGGAACTGCTCAAGCGAAGCCAGGCCGTCGATCCGGGGAATGCGAACGTCGGGTCCGAGATCGCGTTCACCCATGCGTTCATCCACGATTGGGCGCAGGCGCGGCCGATGTACGATCGCGTCGTCGCGCTCGCGCCGGACTCAGCCAATTTCAAAATCACCCGCGCCTACATCGATTTCTACGCGGACGGAAAAACGGATACACTGAAAGCCACGCTGGCTGCTCTTCCGGCAGGCGTCGATCCGTCGGGACTCGTGACGCGCGCCCGCTGGGACCTCGCGATGCTCGAACGCGATTACGCCGCGGCCGATAACGCGATGGCCTCGTACGCTCTCGATGTTTTTCAATCCGATGGAATGCCGACGCCGAAAAGTTTCTTCCGCGGTTGCACAGCGCTCGCGCGCGGTGATGCCGCGACGGCCCAGACGTATTTCGCAGCCGCACTCCCCGCGTTCGAGTTGGCGACGAAAGAAGCGCCGACGACGGGCCTGCGTCATGCGAACCTCGGGCTCATCTATTCTTTCATGGGCCGGAAAGAGGATGCGATTCGCGAAGGCCGCCGCGCGGTCGAGCTCGAACCGGAGACGAAGGACGCCGTCGTGGCGCCGTGGATGAACGGGTTTCTCGCGATGATTTTCGTGCGCGTCGGCGACCTGGATTCTGCTCTGCCACTTCTCGAACGCGGGCTCACCTCACCGTTTCCAGTCGACAACACGAACTGCTGCATCACCTACAACGACGTTCGCAAGCGCTGGCAATGGGATCCCGCGCGAAACGATCCGCGCTTTCAGAAACTGCTCACGGAACGGTGAACCTTGTTGTAGCGACGGCGCTACAAAGATAGTTCCGTAAACGCAGCGCCTAGATTCTGTAGGACATCCCGCGGCAATACTGATTGTTCGCTTTGGTTTTTCTCGAAGATCGCGATCTCGGCCGCGCGACCGCAGGCCCACGCGCCAACTCGCGCGGCATCATAAAGCGACAAACCCTGCCCAATCAAAGCGGCGCAGACACCGGTGAGCACGTCTCCCATTCCGCCGGTCGCCATTCCGGGATTGCCAGTGGAATTGTAACTGAGAGGCAGCTCGCGCTCGGCCACGATCGTCCGCGCGCCTTTATAGAGAAGCGTCACTGGAAATGTTTCGGTAAAATTCTTCGCGGTCCCGGCTCGCGACATTTTGCCCGAATCAAAGAGCCGCCGGAGTTCGCCAGGATGCGGCGTGAGAAGACGCGGACCAGCACAACGTTTCAAAATCTCCACTTCGCCGGCCACAATGTTCAAGCCGTCCGCGTCCACGACCATCGGCGCACTCGCGCGCTCGATAATTCTCAGCAGATCTTTCGCGTCCGCCTTTCCCAAACCGGGTCCGAGCGCCCAGACATCGATTTTTTCATCGAGCAGATCGCGATA
>DATILK010000402.1:0-4944 GCA_035476555.1 Chthoniobacterales bacterium
GGGCCAGCTTCTGGAAACGCGACCCGTTGCGCTGGCTCATGAGCCATAGCGGCAACATCGACATCCACATGATCCCGTCAGATGAAACCTCGAAACCACAGCGAAAGACGCTGGAGGAACGCCTGGCCCGCGCCAGCTGGGGTGAATTTGGAATTGCCCTCGCCATCGCTGCCGGCGTGACTGCGGTGTGTCTGGCGATCTTCAATTACACGGGCTACTGGGCCGTCGCTCTTTTTTATTTGCTGGCTGTCGTCTTAACCGCAACTCGGCTCCGTCGCTGGCCGACGCTCTTTCTCGCCGCACTCAGCGCCTTGCTCTGGGATTTCCTGTTCATCCCGCCGCGCTTCACCTTTTACATAACTCATCTGCATGACTTCATGATGTTCGGCGCCTACTTCGTGATCGCGCTCGTCATTGGTCATCTCGCGTCGCAATTGCGCGAACGCGAGCAATCGGAACGCCGTCGGGAAGAGCGCGCCACTGCCCTCTACCGGTTGACTCGCTCGCTCGCGGCGAGCCGGGACCTTGATGAAGCACTTCCCAAAGTTATGGCTCTCATCAAAAACTTCTTTCAAGCGGATGCCGCCCTTTGGCTGCGGGACGAGAGCGGTCTTTCCCGACATGCCGCCAGCACCTTTTCGCCTTCGACCAAAGACGAAAGCGTCGCTACCTGGGCGTTCCAAAAGAAACAGGCCGCAGGCAAATCCACCGATACCCTACCCGATGCCGAGGCATTGCATCTGCCGCTCGTGGCGGGCGACCGCGCCGAAGGAGTGCTGACGGTCCGCGTTTCCACGTCGCCGACCATCGAACAACGTGAACTGCTCGATACGTTCGCTGCGCAGCTCGCGCTCTTCGTGAACAAGGAACGCGCGTTGGAAGAGAGTCGCGCTGCCCATCTCGCACGCCAATCGCAGAAACTTCAGAAGACGCTTTTCGATTCCGTTTCGCACGAATTGAAGACGCCGCTTGCCGCCATGACCGCTGCGCTGCAACAACCGCAGCCCGACTGCTCGGAGCTCCAGCAAGCCGTCAAGCGCCTCACCCGCTCGGTCGATCATCTTCTCGATGCGACTCGTTTGGAGTCAGGACTTCTCCAGCCTGTCCGTGAATGGTGCGACCCGGGCGATCTCTTAAGTGAAGCGATCGCGCTCTCGGGATTGAAAGAGAACGCCATTCGAACCAGCATCGCAAAAGATCTGCCAACAGTTTTTGTAGACGCGCCGCTCATGCAACAGGCGCTGATCGCATTGCTCTCCAATGCCGCCGCCCACGCGAAATCTGACGAACCAATCGAAGTAAGCGTGGCCCGGGATGATTCCGTTCTCGTCTTCTCGGTCGCCGACCACGGACCGGGCTTGGCGCCGGGTGAAGAGAACAAGGTTTTCGAAAAATTCTATCGCGGTCCTGGCACTCGCCCCGGCGGACTTGGGCTCGGTCTTTCCATTGCCCGTCAGCTCGTCGAAGCACATGGCGGCACGATCGTCGCGCAAAACCGGGAAACGGGCGGTGCGCGTTTTGCCATTCACCTCCCGATCGGCGAGCCGATGCAGCTTCCGTCCGAAGCGACCGCATGAAACCGGTGGCGCTGATCATCGACGATGAAGTCCAGATTCGCCGCCTTCTGCGAGTGGCGCTCGAGGCGGAAAACTATAAGGTTCACGAGGCTGAGACGGGGCAGGCAGGCTTGACCGAAATCGCGAATCGTCGTCCCGCGATCATTCTGCTCGATCTCGGCTTGCCCGACATGGACGGGCTCCAGGTTTTGAAACGATTGCGTGAATGGAGCGAAGCGCCCGTGCTCGTCCTTTCTGTTCGGGACGACGAAGCCGGCAAAATCGCTGCGCTCGATGCGGGCGCGGAGGATTACATCACCAAACCTTTCAGCACGCCCGAACTGCTCGCTCGATTACGCGCCGCCCAACGCAAGACCAGACCCGAAGAAGAGGTTTCTGTTTTCAAGAGCGGCGACTTGCTGATCGATCTAACGGCTCGCGTCGTCACTCGCGACGGCCACGAAGTCAAACTGACTGCGACGGAGTACGCGCTCCTGCGTTTATTCGTCCGCCATGCCGGGCGCGTTTTGACCCATCGCTATATCCTTCGCGAAATCTGGGGACCCAAGTCCGAAGAACATCGCCAGTACCTTCGTGTCTACATGACCCATCTCCGCGCGAAAATCGAAACCGATTCAGCGAAGCCGCGCCTGATCAAGACCGAGCCTGGCATCGGCTATCGCTTCGATTCGTGATGCGATCTGATCGTTTAAGCGTGAACTCGAGCCGCAAACCGATCGGCATCATTCTACTCGTCATCTTTTTCACAGCCGGCGCGCTCATCTGTAGCGTGGTGATGCTCGCGCTCGCGTTTCCCGGCGGAATCCTCGACCCGATCTGGCGGTTGCGACCCGATGCGCGAACCGACTTTCAGGAGTTCGGAACCTGGTCAATCGCGCTGATGGCGACGGTCGGAGCCGCTTGTGGGCTCGCCGCGTTCGGCCTGGCGCGCGGCGCCGAGTGGGGACGCCACCTCGCGATTGGCGTTCTCACCGTGAATCTCGTTGGCGATACCTTTAATGCCGTTTTTCGTCACGACCTGCGCACCCTCATCGGCTTGCCGATCGGTGGATTAATGATCTGGTATTTGGTGCGAAGGGCGCGAAAATTAGAATCGGCGCCAGAACAATGACGATGCGAACGAAACTGTTGTCGCTTGGTTTGCTCTCTCTGTCGATTTTCGTTCAGCCGTTGCGCGCGGCCGACCTGAACTTCGCGCAGATCGACGAGATCACCGGACTGAAAGGAAAGTTCAACGAAAAGGAAGGCGCGTACAAGATCACCCTGCCGCGCAACGATGTGCCGGTTTCGATCGACGCCTGGAAAGCACCGCCGTTCATGGGCCTCAGTTCTTGGGCGGCGTTTCGAAAAGCCGAGCACGCCGCCGCCATGGTCATGGGTGATACCGTGCTGTTCGAAGACGAAGTCAATCCGGTCATGTCTGTCGCGCTCGAAAACGGCCTCGCCGTCACCGCGCTGCACAACCACTTTTTCTTTGACCAGCCGCGCGTTTATTTCATGCACGTCTCTGGCGAAGGCGATGTTGCGCAGCTCGCCGGCGCGGTGCGCAAGATGTACGACAAGGTAAAGGAAATCCGAACGGCCGAGCCCCAGCCGCGGTCGACATTTGGGGCCGGGCTCTTGCCGGACAAGAACATCATCTCACCAGAACCGCTCAATCTGATCTTGGGTCTGTCCGGTGAGCTCAACAACGGCATGGTGAAATTTACGATGGGACGGCGCGCCACGATGCATGGGACGGAAATCGACAACACCATGGGCGTGAACACGTGGGCGGCGTTCGCTGGAAGTGATGCCGATGCTCTGGTCGATGGCGATTTCGCGGTGACCGAAGATGAGCTGCAAGGTGCGCTGAAGTCACTTCGTGGCGCGAGAATTAACATCGTCGCGATCCATTCCCACATGACGCACGAGGAGCCACGCATCATCTTTTTTCATTACTGGGGCCGCGGTCAGGCCAAAGAGCTCGCGCAGGCAATCAAAGAAGCATTGCCGCCGGGCAACTCGTCGAAAAAATAGTCCGCCGTTTTATCCGCGGATCGTTCGCATCCCGATCCCGATGATTCGATCGATCAATTGCGGGTAGAGGACTCCCGCCTTTGCGGCTGCCCGCGCGAAGTCTTCGTCTTCCGCGATAATCGGATTTGGGTTCGCTTCGATGAAATAAAGTTTGTTGTCCGCCGTCAGGCGCAGATCGATGCGTGCGTAGCCTTCGATCGTGAGCAGGCGATAGATCCGTTTGCAGATGTCCTCGATCTCGGCCACGAGCGGCGGTGGCAGATCCTCGGGGAAGACGTTATTCAGGCCCCAGCGCTTGCGATATTCTCCGTCCCACTTCGCTTTGTAGGTGGCGATCTTCGGCTCGTTCGGAGGCACCTCGCGGAAAACCAGTTCGCGGATCGGGAACACGGTCAGTTTCGCATTGCCCATCACACTGCAATAAAGCTCGCGGCCTTCGATATATTCCTCCGCGATGACGTCGCTGTCGTGGCTCTCGTGGATGAAAGCGACGCGTTCCTTGAATTGCTCGTCGCTCGTCACGAACGATGCCTGCGAAATTCCGTAGGACGCTTCCTCCTTCACCGGCTTCACAAGAAGCGGAAATTTCGGCCGCTTCAGTCGCGCGATTCGTTGCCCGCGCGGGATGACGACGAAATTCGGGACGTGAATGTGGTGATAGCCAAGGATTTTTTTTGATGTGCCCTTGTGTTTGCACAGCACCAATCCGGTCGCGCCGCAGCCGGTGAAGGGCACGCCCTGCATCTCGAGCAGCGATGCGATGTGCTGGTCGAAGCCGCGGTTGTTCTTGAACTGGTCCGCCAGATTGAAAATCACGTCCGGCCCGAAACTTTCCATTTTTTGCCGGAGCAAATCGAGATTGTCGAAGATCGCGAGGTGCTCGGTCAGATGCCCGAGCGTCTTCAGCGCCGCGAGCACGTTCGCTTCCGTCTTCCAATCCTCGGTCTTCATTTCCTTGCTCAGATCCTGGTCGATTGTTGTCGGCCGGATCGCATCGAACAGGGCGAGGACTTTGAGTTTTTTCTTCACGTCACTTGGTGCGCTTGAACTTGCCGGTGAAAAGATAATTCATCACCAGCGTCGTGATGAAAGAAGTCACGCGGAAATCCTGCTGCGGATCGTCGTTGAGCACGAGGAGGTCGAGCTGGTCGCAGCGATCGATCTAACGCGAGAGCAATTTGTTCACACGGAATTTTTTCTCGTTCGTCCATTGGCAGACGGAATTCAATAATCGTCGGCGCCGGCGCCGCAGATAAACCGCGGCGGTGATTCGTCCCGGGCCCGGCGTCGTCGAAAACAAATCGCGCAAATCGGCGTCGTAGAAATCGGGATAGGTGTCTTCGTAGAG
>DATILK010000403.1:0-2531 GCA_035476555.1 Chthoniobacterales bacterium
CTTCGAATTCGCGGCGCCATCGAGATCGTAAACTTCAACCACGGCCGTGCCTGTCGTCTGGTTCGCACCGCTCACAACGGCCGTGTACGAGCCCGGTGCGAGGCTCATCAAAATCGCGGCTTCATTTGGATCGGCCGGCGCAACGCCGCTGTCGGCGATCGCTGCGCTGTTCGCGCTCGCTCCCCAGTTGTCGTTGAAGCCGATCAGCCCGCCGGCCGAATCGTGGAGCTCGAGAACCGGGTCCGCGATTTTGCCTGGTAAGGGGAGTGACGGGCCGATGCCGCGCACGATGACCTGTTTATTCTGCGTGCCGGTAACAATGAAGCCACCGATCAAAACGTTGGCGCCGGTGCCGACCACCGCGCGCGTAGAAATATTCGCCAACCTCGCCGGCCCATTTGGCGGCGTCGGCGTTGGTGTCGGAGATGCCGAGCCAGTCACGATGTAATCTGCCTTGACGTTTTGCGCGTTGACGACGCTCACGCTCTGCGTGGTCGTTGGAACAGAGCCTCCGCTAAATGTGACGGTGTAAATTCCACTGCCTGGCACCGGCACAGAAAATCCACCGGAAGCCGTCGTCACGGCGTAGTTGTTGACGTTGGCAATCGTCACCGTCACTCCTCCGATCCCCTCGCCAGGGTCGTAGAATCCGTTGCTATTCAGATCGCGATAAACGACGCCGGTCACGAATGGCAGCAGGCCGCCTTTCGTCCCAAAATCCTGTGTGACCAGTTGCGGGCCCACTCCGCCACTGCCGCCGTTGCTGCCAAGAACGACCCCGATTCCCACTTCGCGAAAATCCGGGCTGTGGATGTTCTCCCGGTGGCCGGGCGGCGATTGCATTCCGCCGGTCAACGCGGTTCCACCCCAATCGACTTCGAATCCGGCGTGCCCATACCAGACCGACTTGGAATACGCGTAAACGTTTTCGCCAATCGACCAGCTGTTCGGACCCGCAGTGTATGCGGCAAGCCGCGTGGTAATCGAACCGTCAGGCCCGGTATGTCCCTGGTAATTGTTTTGCAGCATGTTCTGGCTGTGAGCTCGCGCCGCGTCCAACAGCGTCGCATTCATCGACAGCGGCGGCTGCGGCGGGATGAGGGCGAACTGCGCCTGCATTAGAACGAGGTTCACTCCGAGAGCCGCGTAAGCGCCGAGCACGTTCGCGTCGGTCGTAGTAGCGAGCCGGATTCCTTCCGCCGTCGGATTCGCCCGCGCGCGATTGATCAGCTCCAGGTAATACTGTTCGTCGTTAGTCGGGTCGCCGATGGAATAAAGCTGCCCACTTGGCGTGTTGGGCGATTCAACTGAGAATAGCGCGCCGCCACTGATGACGGGAGGTGCTGGCGGCGGAGCGACCTGGGCGCGGACAAGTGTCGCGCAGGCGAGGAAAGCCAAGGCGAAGCAGAAACGTTGGCGGGGGTTGAGTCCATCCATTGCCCCTGAAATAGCAGGTAAAATGCCGCCGAGTTCCTTGTCGTTTCTAATGCGTTATATAAACTGTCTGTCGTGCCTCAGAACTTTATTCCACCGCATGGCGGTTACGAAGAGCGGCTTTGATTTCAGAAAGCGCGTAATCCACCAAACAAACTACCTTTTGGACCAGCAGCTCCGCCAACTCGCGAAAGCTTTCCTCGAAGAAGGCGGCCTGCGAGAACGCATGACGCGGGCTCGTCTTTCGGCAAGATTCAAGCCCCGCTAAAAATCCAGAGCCAGCTTCTTCGGGTCCTCGATGCACTGTTTCACGGTGATGAGAAAAGTGACTGCTTCTTTTCCATCCACCGCGCGATGATCGTAGCTAAGCGCGAGATACATCATCGGACGAATCGCGACCTCGTTCCCCACCGCCACCGGCCGTTTCTGAATCGTGTGCATCCCGAGAATCCCGCTCTGGGGCGGATTCAAAATGGGCGTGCTGACCAGCGAGCCATAAACGCCGCCGTTCGAGATCGTGAACACGCCGCCCTGTAAATCCTCGATCTTCATTTTCCCTTCGCGCGCTTTCGTCGCGAACTCCGCGATGTCGCGCTCCAGCTCGGCGAAGCTCTTTTTGTCCGCGTCGCGCACGACGGGAACCACCAGGCCGCGCTCGGTGCCGACTGCGACACCAATGTCGAAATAGTGGTTCTGGATAAAATCTTCGCCTTCGATTCGACTGTTGATCGACGGCACCGCCTTCAATCCTTCCACAGCGGCTTTGATGAAGAACGACATGAAGCCCAGCTTCAGGCCATTCTTTTTCGTGAACGCGTCCTGGGATTTCGCGCGCAGCTCTTGCACTGCCGTCATGTCGCACTCGTTGAAAGTCGTCAGGATCGCCGCGGTATGCTGGGCCATGACGAGCTGGGCCGCGATCTTGCGGCGTAACGGCGACATTTTCTTGCGGGTGAATCGGCCGCTCTCAGATTGCGCGACCGGTTTTTCTTCAACGTGATCGTCTGTCGCCTTCTCGACCGGCGGTTCCTCGCGCGGGGCGGCTCGGTTTTGGCTGGCCGCGATCGCGTCGCTTTTCATGACCCGTCCGTCTTTGC
>DATILK010000404.1:0-14338 GCA_035476555.1 Chthoniobacterales bacterium
ATTGCTCCTGGCCACCGGAACGTTTCAGGTAGACGACCATTTCGCGGGCGGCCGTCAGCGCGATCTTCGATCCGAAATCCTCCTCGATCAGGGCCAGTGCCAGATCGATTCCCGCAGTCACGCCGGCGGAGGTGTAGAAGTGATCATCTTTAATGAAGAGCGCGTTCGGCTTCATCTTCAGCGCGGGAAAACGCCGAGCGACATCGGCGGCGAAACGCCAATGCGTAGTGACGTTGCGTCCATCGAGTAATCCCGTGGCCGCCAAACCGTAGATGCCGGTGCACACCGAAGCCACGCGACGGGTCGTCTTCGCCCGGGTGATAATCCACTCTGCTACTTTGCGATTAATTTCCGGCCGGCGCAGACCGCAACCGCCCGGGACGATGAGGGTGTCGAGCCTTGGCGCTGCTTCCAGGGTCGTGACCGGCTGGAACACAAGGCCAGACTCAGTCGCGAAAGAACGTCTCGTTAGGCCGATAATGATAACTTCATAGCAGCGCTCCTGTTTTCCTTTCCCGGCATCGCGCACGGCGGAAGCGAATGCTTCTGCCGGCCCGGCGAGATCGAGCGCATTCGCCTGTTCGTAGCCGATGAATCCAACCCGGAGCGGTCCCATGAAATCGAACATACCCGAAAATGCGAAATGGCAGAATGACGAAGATAAGATAGATCGTGCCATGCCGGTTTTACCACTTCGAAGTTGGACGTTGCGCCTTGGATGTTGGACGTTCCGTTTCCAAAATCCCAAATGAAGCTCCTTCTCACAAACGACGACGGCATCGATGCGGCCGGTCTGGAATCCTTACGCATCGCTGCGCAAACGCTGGGCGCCCCGGTCATTGTCGCGCCAGCCGGTCCCCAATCGGGGGTGAGCCATCGGGTGACGTGGCAGGAGGGCGTGCGGATTGAACGGCGCGACGAAAAACATTACGCGATCCATGGAACGCCGGCTGATTGCGTGCGGCTCGGATTGTTGAAGGTGGTTCCGGACGCGAAGTGGATTTTGAGCGGGATCAATCACGGCGCGAACCTCGGCGCCGATGTTCATTATTCCGGCACCGTCGCCGCGGTCCGCGAAGCCGTGTTGCACGGCTGGCCGGGCATCGCGGTTTCGCATTATCGGAGATCCGGCGTCGTGTTCGATTGGGGGCGGGCCACAAAATGGGTGACGCCGATCCTGAAAGATTTGCTCGCGCGTCCCATCGAGCCGGGACTTTTTTACAACGTCAATCTGCCGAACCTGCCGTCGGATGCAGAGACGCCGGAAGTCGTCTGGTGCGCGCTCGATCCAAATCCCCTGCCCCTTAATTATCGGCACGAGGAAGAGAGCGATCTCTATTTCGCGGGCGAGTATCAGCTCCGCCACCGAAAGCCGGGATGCGATGTCGATGTTTGTTTCGGCGGCCGCATCGCGGTGACGGCGGTGCGTTTGCTCTGATCGTCAGCGCGCTTGCGCGATTTGAGTCGGGTTTTTGCTGGCGAAAAATTGATCCAGATCGGCGAGGACAGCTTCGGGGCCGCGGTAATTCTTGCCGTCGTAGGTGTCGAAAATTACTTTGCCGCTTTCATCGACGACGACGAGACACGGGATTGATCCGCCAAAATATTTCATGAGTGCATCGTTCCCGGCAATCTTGTCGTAGCTCAGGGCTGGCCACGGCATCTGGTCGTTGCGCATGTAGGCTTCCATGGCGCTGGCGGTTTTGTCGTAGCTGATGAAGAGCACTTCGAACTCGGGATGCGCCGCGGCGATCTTGTTGTAGTAGGCGATCAGTTTGGGCGTGAATTGCCGGCAGGGCGCGCACCACTGCGCGGACATGTAAAGGGCGATCAACTTCTTCTTCTCGAACTCGGCGTCTAGCTGCGGATGAAGAATGCCGTTGCGCGAAGTGACCAACTCGCCCTTCACGAGAGCCGCGATGTTGTTGGACCGAGGCCCGACGGTGGCCGGCGGCTTCGGCATTTGGGCGAGCCGCGCCTGATACAGGGTGTTGAGCTTGCGGGATTCTTCCTCCTGCGCTACGCGGCGCTGTTCCTTCGCCGCGAGCTCAGCCTGAACCGCGAAGACTTCCGATGCGGGAACCGCAAAGGAGCCTGACTTTATTCCGCCGATCAATGCGGGCGACGCGCCGGCCTGGACGAGGTTCTTTTCCGCCGCCGCGTCCAGCGTTCCCATGAAATGGCGGGCAGTAACTTCGCGCACGACGGCATCGCTGGAATAACCGCTGCGCAGCATCAGGCTCACATCTTTCGCGGTCATCGGCGGCAGGTTGCCGGCCAAAGCGAAGGAAGCGAGCGCGAACAGGACAAGGCTGCCAAGCGAGAAGCGCATCACCTTTGGTGAGCAGAACATGCGCCAGCGCGACCCGCCGGCTCGGGCATGAATTTCCAGTCGAAACTTTTCCTTTCCGCGCTCATGTTGATCGCACCTAAACGGATGCACATCACCGATATCATGCGGAGTGGCTCGCCCACGTTTTCCTTCGAGTTCTTCCCGCCGAAGACGCCGGAAGCGGCCGAGAGCCTTTACCAGACGATCCGCGAGCTGGAGGAATACATGCCGCATTTCGTCAGCGTCACCTATGGCGCGGGCGGTTCGACGCGCGATCTGACGCACGATTTGGTCGAACGGATCCAAAATACGACCAAACTCGATCCGATCCCGCATCTGACCTGCGTTTGTCACACCGAAGCCGAGATCGACGCGATTGTGAGACGGTACGCCAAGGCCTGCATCAGCAACATTCTCGCGCTCGGCGGCGATCCACCGCGCGGTTGCGCTTACGACAAGTCAAAGGACGCGTTTCAAAACGCGGCGGACCTCGTGCGATTCATCCGGCGCTTCAACGAGAGCGGCGTTCATCCCGACCCGCGCGGGTTCGGCATCGGCGTGGCCGGATTTCCCGAAGGCCATCCGGCGACGCCGAATCGTCTCGTGGAAATGGAGCACCTGAAAGCGAAGGTGGACGCGGGCGCGGACTACATCGTAACGCAGCTCTTTTTCGATAACCGCGACTTCTACGATTTCCGGGAACGCTGTGAGCTGGCCGGAATTCGGGTTCCGATCATCGCCGGAATCATGCCGATCACTTCCATGAGCGGTTGCAAACGCATCGCCGAGCTGGCGGGCGGCGCGCGTTTTCCGGCGAAGCTCCTCCGCGCGCTCCAGCGTTGCGAGGACGATCCGAAAATGGTCAGCCGCGTCGGCGTTCACTTCGCCCTCGAGCAATGCCACGATCTTCTCGACAACCACGTCGCCGGTATTCATTTCTACACGCTCAATAAATCCGACGCCACGCGGACGATCTTCGACAGCCTCGGAATCCCGCGCCGGCAATCGGTTTAAGCTTGAGCGTTGAGCGCGCCACCTGAACTCCGCGCTGGCTGTGTCATTGTCGGCGGCGGCCCCGCTGGAATGATGACTGGTTATCTGCTCGCCCGCGCGGGCGTGGAGGTAGCGGTGCTAGAAAAGCACGCCGATTTCAACCGCGATTTCCGCGGCGACACCATCCACCCTTCGACGCTCGAGGTCATGCACGAGCTCGGATTGCTCGAGGAATTCCTCAAAGTGCCCCACCAGGAGTTGAACGAATTACGCGCCGTCATGAATGGACACGCGGTTCCGATGGCCGATTTTTCTCACCTGCCCACGCGCTGCAAGTTCATCGCCTTCATGCCGCAATGGGATTTCCTGAACTTCCTCGCGGAGCGAGCGAAACGCTTCCCCCCTTTCAGTCTCCACATGCAACACGAAGTCACCGACCTCGTCTTCGGCGCCGATCGCGACAGCGCTCGAATCGTTGGGGTGCGCGCCAAAACTCCGGACGGCGAGCGGACCTTCTCGGCGACCTCGTTATTGGTGCAGATGGTCGTCATTCCATTGTGCATGAGCGCGCCGGTTTGGCCGTTCAGGAATTCGGGGTACCGATCGATGTTCTTTGGACCCGGCTTTCCAAACGCGAAGGCGATCCAAAACAATCGCTCGGATTTTTTCGCGGCGGCAAATTGCTCGTGCTTCTCGATCGCGACGACTATTTCCAGATCGGCTACGTCATTCCCAAAGGCGGGTTTGAGGAAATCAAGCAGCGCGGCTTCGCGAGCTTTCACGCAGACATTGTCGCGATGGCGCCGTTCCTCCACGATCGCGTCGCCGAACTGGACGACTGGTCGAAGATCAAACTTCTTACTGTGCAGATCAATCGGCTCGAACGCTGGGCGCGCGAAGGTTTGCTTTGCATCGGCGATAGCGCGCACGCGATGTCGCCGGCGGGCGGCGTCGGGATCAACCTTGCACTTCAGGACGCGGTGGCGACGGCGAACCTTCTCGCGACAAAGTTACGAGCCGGTCCGGTGTCGCTCGCCGATCTCGATCAAGTTCAGGAACGACGCGAATGGCCGGTGCGGTTGATCCAACGGATGCAGGTGTTCGTTCATCGCCACGTTGTCAGCGGTCGGGCTTCCGGCAGCGACGGCGATTCATTGCCGTTCATCGGCCGGCTCTTTCGCTGGTTTCCGTTTCTGCGCCGGTTGCCCGCGCGGTTTATCGGCGTTGGTCCGCGGCCGGAACACATTCAATCGCCGTCCGCATTCTGATTTCGACTTCTTTCGCGCCCTTTCCTAGTCTGGCGATCTCATGAAACGAATCCTGCTTTCTTTTCTTTCCCTTCTAATGGCAACCGCGCTGCCGGCACAAACCGCACCGGATGCGCCCGAGCTGACGAAATTGCTCCAGGATTTTCTGGCCGGCGCGAGCAAGAACGACATCGCGATGCACGATCGCTTCTGGGCCGACGAGCTTGTTTACACGTCGGCGCTTGGCCGCCGGAAAGGAAAAGCCGACATCATGCGCGAGCTGCGCGAGGAGACGAAGGCGACGCCGAAGCCGGAAGAAGGAACCGCCGTTTACACGGCCGAAGACATTCGCATTCAGGAATACGGCGACACGGCGGTGGTGGCTTTCCGTTTGGTAGCGACGACGGACAAAGCGGGAACGAAGACCGTCGCGAATTATTTCAACACCGGAACGTTCCTCAAGCGCAACAGCAAGTGGCAGGTCATCGCGTGGCAAGCAACGGCGCTGCCAAAGGAATCGCCAGCGCCGGCGAAGTAGCTATTAACGACGAAAGCGCGGGCTGTTGTAGCTCGTTTCCTGGCGGTAAAAACCGGCCGTGATCGAGAACTTGTCGTTGCCGACGGTGCCGATGACATAGCCGGCGAAATCTTCGCGGCCAAATCCATTGCTGCCGGTCGATTTGCCGTAAAGGAAACCAATTTCCCCGCCAAATCGGACGTTGTCCGGCGCATGCAGATCGACGACCCGATCGACCGACGTTTTATTGTCTGGCGCCAGATACCCGTAGCTCATGGACTCCGACGGATTGAAGGCGGGCAAATATTCTTGCGTCGGCGCGTGCATGGAGCCGAACGCAGTCGAGAACATGAAGCGGTCCTGGCTTTCGAGCGAGGCCCACGGCGAATTGATTGCCGTCTGGTCGAACAACGTGCCGCCAAAAAGCCCCTGCGCGGGCAACGACGAACCGAGAGAGAGCAAACCAGCCAGGACAAGGACCGCGCGCTTCATCATGTCGGAATTGAACCCCATGTTCGCCCTATTGGCACCTAAAATTTTTCGGAAGCGAAAAACTGTTGGAGTTCGCCGTGCGGCGTCGCAGCGGCAAAGCCATCAAAGTGCCCGGATTCGCTCAGCTCTTTCGCCGCGCGAATAAATCCGCCCCAGGCCGCTCGCGCCAACGCTCCGCCGACACTTACCCGTCGAACGCCCAGTTCCGCCGCGTCGCGCATCGTCAAACCGCCGGGCGCGCTGATAAGCAAGTTTACGGGTTTCGGCGCAACAGCTTTCACGACAGCGGCGATGTGATCGCGCTCGCGAATCCCCGGAGCATACAAACAATCCGCACCGGCATTCGCATACGCGACCAGCCGCCGAACAACTTCATTGATGTCGTTCATCCCGACGAGAAAACATTCCGCGCGCCCCACCAACACAACCCCGCTCCCGTGGATCGCCTCGTGCGCGGCGCGAATGCGATCGGTGGCATGTTCGATCTCATAAAGCGGTTTGCCCTTCCGGCCGCTGTTGTCTTCGATTGAAACCCCTGCCACGCCGGCTTCGACACAAAGCCGTACATTTTCCGCCGCGGTGTTTGTGTCGCCGGCATAGCCGTTCTCGAAATCCGCGTTCACCGGCAGATCGGTCGCTTCCGCTATTTCACGAATGTGCGACAGCATCGCGTGCAGACCCACCGCGCCATCAGGCAGTCCGCGCGAGAAAGCAAAGCCGGCCGAAGTCGTCGCGAGCGCTTTGAAGCCCAGATGCTCGAGATACTTCGCGCTGCCAATGTCCCAGGGATTTGGTAGAGCGAAGCAGCCGCGCTCATGAAGTTCTCGAAAGATTTTCCGTTTCTCAGCAATCGTGCGCACGCCGCCTGAACTTGCCTCCTCGTCCCCGTCTTGTCACTCGTCACTTGTCACCGGTCACGGGTTCGGAGATAAAGCAACGGCCTCGTCCGCCAACGATGAACCTGGGCAATTTTTTTTCCGAATTGAAACGGCGCAACGTTTACAAGGTTGCCGCTGCGCGAACCGAAACTAGCGGTAAATCATCGGCGCCCGTTACTTCTGAACAAACTCTTTGAGAGACGCGTTAACGAAGCGGTCCGGCTTCCAGCCTTTCACGAGGCGATCGATGAAAAAAGTATCAGCCGCCCCTAGTGTGACTCCCACGGCCGTCCCGATTCCGCCAGCGCCGAGCACATCTAATGCGATCCCGGCACCGGTGAATACGCTCCATCGCATGAACTTATTGGGCAGCTCGTCGATCCACGATTCGGACGTGACCGCTCGGAAGTACTCTTTAACTAGATCAGCGTCTGGCTGCCGAGTGCGAAGCCACTCACGAAACTTTTGGGCCCTACTTAGCACAGGAAGGACATCTTCAAGTCGCTTCGCGCCGCTATTGATCGCATCTGCGATGCTTCGGCCGTTCTCGAAAACTAAGTCCTGGAACGCGGCAATGCTTTCGGCACTTCGCTGACGGCTCCGAATAACGGATTCAAGCTTCAGCGTCGTGAGCCGGGAATATACTGGTGAGACTGCGAGTTCGGCGCCAGCGGTCGCCGAATTCTCGAGCATTTTCCGAGCTTCCATCATGTGACTCAGAATGTAGGGAGCATCCATGGATGAGTGCGTAGCGGGAATGCGCTGATGATAAGCTTGATTTAATGCAGCGAAATCCAAGTCTGTTTCGATTCTGAACCTCCCCGCTCCAACCGGAGTGATCTCAAACCTCGCTTTGGAGAAAAGGTTGCCCGGCAAGTACGTTTCCAAAATGATGCGTGCCGCGTCATTCAAATAACCATGCGATTCTAAATCCTCCGCTACTCGCACACCGAGTTCGTCATTGATTCGGATTTGGGCAATCCGTGATGCCAAACTGCGCGATAATCGACGGCCTCTGCCAGGGCGACCGACAATCTTGGTCACGATAGGCAGAATCACATCGAGGAGATCCTGTCTTTCGATTTGCGCCACCGTCAGCAGGCACGTTTCGAGCGAGGTTCCGTAATTTTCAGTAACAACTCCGGTGAAGTTTCGTTCAAATTGGACCGTCATATGGCCCCGGACGAGAAACTCTAATAGCAACTCTGGTCCGAAAGTTTGCACGAGTTGCCCTAATCCCGCCCTGCTCGTGACGATATCAACACGATCGTAAAAAAGCATTGCCTCTACTAGAAAGCCGATATCGAGGGGATGATCCGCATCTCCCATGCGCTGTTGCTGGATATTGATACGTTGAAACACGCGGTTAATGCCTCAAAACCATAAATCAACGACTCCGGCGAATACGATTTTTGAAACGACCTTCATTAGCAATGCGACGAAGGCGTGGATGTTTCTGGAGGAGCTGTTCACTGACCGCTTTCAAATCGCGATCTTCCGAGTTTTTACCCCACGACACGAGATGGCCGTGAAACGTATCTTGTACGGTCACCGCCAATTCTTGCAGTGGAAGCATGAATTCGATCGCCTTTGCAGCGCCGACATCGGACTGCAACTGATATTGATCCTCCGTCAATAGCTTATGAACAAAGCGATTCCGTTTGTTGACGAAATCTGCCAATAGCTCGTCAAAATCGTCGGCGATTTCAGCACGCTTCCGAAGCTCGGCGAGAAGCTGTCCCAAGGTCAGTTTTTGGTGCCTAAGGTCAGCAGCAAACAATTCGCGTAAACGTGTATTCGCATCCTTCGGAAACACCCATGTCAGACAAAAGGAAACTTGATGTTCGGTGATTTGCAGTGCGTGCAAAGTCAGTCCGGCCTCAAAGATCGCGCGTCTTTGAACATCGCTCATTTGGTCCCACGAAGTGTTGCCTTTCATGTAAAGCGCACTACTACAAAAGACCCTATTTTCCCATTATGGTCGAAAAATTTGTGCGGCTAATGCGGGATTTTGCAAACCGAAAAGGTCTCAAGAAGAAAGTGAATCTGCGGTTTCTGGACGACTTGGACCGTCCCCGCGTCTACTGCGATGAGCCGGCAATCGTTGCGCGGTTTGCATCGCAAATACGGCAGGAAGCGCTTCTCTATTTTGGCAATTGCACCAAAGTGCTGATGCGCGGCCAAACCCGGAACCACGCGGGCATGGTTCCAGGATTGTTTAGGCTTCCGAATGATACGGCTAACTCCAAGCTTTTATTGAAAGCTGAGGCCAGATTTGAACGCGAAATTCAAAAGATCAAGCTAGGCAGACTGAAGCGTCCGCCCCTGGCCGCACTCTTGCAGCACTACGGCTACTATACCAGTTGGCTCGACGTAGTGGATAATCTGTGGATAGCAGTCTGGTTTGCGACCCACACATTTGATCGACACGCTTTATCTGGAATGACCACTTCATTCACGAGGGAGAGATCAGGGTGGATCTATTTCATCGCAACTGAGGTTAACTCCCGAGAACTCTCTTTCGCTGATCTACGTGCCGCCCATCACCCGCTCAGTCTCCGACCTCATACGCAACACGGATGGTCTGTAAGATCCCGCCGCGTCTCCGTGTCCGATCTCAATGAGTGGGTCATTGCGTGTGTTGAGTTTCCCATCGGCGACCATTGGACGATCGACGGATACCTTGGAAGCGCCGATTTCTTCTTTCCGCGAGCGGAGATCGATGACACGCTGCGGAGGCTGATTGACAAAGATGTAGATGGCATTGCTGCCAGCATTGAACAGGAGTTTGGATTGCCAACAGCAAGTCTCGGCCGAGCGACTGCTCTTGTTAATAACCGAGCGTAAGCTGGCGTCGCGAAATTCCCCACCAGCTTGCCCCAGAAATTGTTTTGCTGGTCAACCCGCGTCCGAACGGAGTGTTGTCCAGACAAACGCGGCGATTTCACTGTTTCCACGTCGCACGTCCCGCTAGAAATGGCGGGCGGTGAACGCTCCATGAATCTCCGAAATCTCTTCACTGAGTTGAAGCGACGCAACGTTTACAAGGTTGCGGTCGCGTACGCGGTCGTTGGCTGGCTCTTGATCCAAATCGCGTCCACGATCCTGCCCACATTTCATGCACCCGAGTGGGTCGTCCAGACCCTCATCGTGATCGTAGCGCTCGGATTTCCGGTCGCCCTCGTCATCGCATGGGCTTTCGAAATGACGCCGGAAGGAATAAAGCGGACGGAAGATATCCGCCCCGATGAAAAGATCCCGCAGTGGAGCCGGCGGAAATTCGCGGCGTTCATCCTTGTTGTCGTGATCTGCGCGGCGGCGCTGCTTGGTTACCAGGTTTTCCGCGCGAAACCGGCGGCCGTGGCCGGACCTGTCTCCGAGCAATCCATCGCGGTGCTGCCATTCGTCAACATGAGCTCCGATAAGGAGCAGGAATATTTCTCCGATGGCCTCTCGGAAGAATTACTGAATCAATTGGCGCAGGTTCCCCAGTTGCGCGTGATCGCGCGGACCTCATCGTTTTCGTTCAAGGGTAAGGAAGTCGACGTCGCGACGATCGCCAACGCGCTGCACGTGGCGAACATCCTCGAAGGCAGCGTGCGCAAATCCGCGAAGACGTTGCGGGTCACCGCCCAGTTGATCCGCGCTTCCGATAGCTCGCATCTTTGGTCCCAAACTTACGACCGCGACCTGACGGATGTCTTTAAGGTGCAGGACGAGATCGCGGGAGACGTGGTGGCCGCGCTCAAGGTGAAGCTCCTGCCAGCCCAGGAGTTGCCGAAAGCTCCGCGGACAAGCAACCCCGAGGCTTACCAGCAATATCTTCAAGGTCTCTACTATCTGCATCGGTTCTCGATTGCAGACTTCGAGAAAGCCCGGGCTTTTCTGGAACGCGCCTGCCAATTGGATCCGACATTCCCCCTCGCCTGGGCGGCGTTGTCCCGGGTGGCGAATTTGGAAACGGGCTGGGCCGACAAACTAACGAGAGCGCAGTTCGACGCTGGCCTCGCGCGCGCGCGAGAGGCCTCGGATCGCGCCCTCGAGCTGGCTCCGGATTTGCCTGAGGCGCTGAGCGCGCGGTTCGACGTCCAATTCGGCGCCAACTTTGATTGGAAAGGCGGAGCGGCGACGATCAAACGCGCGAGGGCGCTCGCTCCTTCCGATCCGGTAATCGTCAAATCAGCCGCCATGGTGGCCCTGGTTTTTGGCGATCTCGCCGGAGGGGTGGATCTGGCGCGCCAGGCCGTGGCGCTCGATCCAGTCAACGCCGAGGTGCGCGTTTATCTGGCGGGCGCGTTCCTTCAGGCGCGCCAGCCGGTGGAGGCACGAGCCGAATTCGACCGCGTCCGCGAGCTGAATCCATCGACCCCATGGGCTTATGCCGGCAGTGGATTCGCCTGGTTGATGGAAGGAAAAAACGCGGAGGCGCTGGCGGCAGCGGAGCATGAAACCAGCGAGTTCGCGCGACTAGTCGTAACGGCGATCGCGCTCTGGAAGCTCGACCGAAAGGAAGAGTCCGAGGCCGCGCTCGCGACTTTGATCAAGGACGACGGTGACGTGGGCGCCTTTCAAATCGCGGAGGTTTATAGTGCGCGCGGCGACAAGGACCAGGCCTTTGCCTGGCTCGATCGCGCGCGCCGCCAGCAAGACGGCGGACTAGCCTATTATCCGAATGATCCCCTTCTCGATCCTCTCCACTCTGATCCGCGCTGGGACGCCTTTCGGCGGTCGCTCGGCTTGGCAGACGATCAGTTAAAATGAGTGAGCGCAACTTCTTCGCCGAGCTGAAGCGGCGCAACGTTTACAAAGTCGCGGTCGCTTATGCGATCGTCGGCTGGCTCGTCGTTCAGATTGCTACCCAGGTCTTTCCGTTCCTCGAAATTCCGAACTGGGTGGTGCGTTTGGTGATCGCGCTCGTTGCGATCGGATTTCCGGTCGCGCTCATCATTGCCTGGGCTTTTGAGCTGACACCGCAAGGAATCAAGCGAACGGAAGATGCCGATCGCGACGGCGAACGACCGTCCAGGAGTCGAACCTGGATCTATGTCGCAGTGTTAGGTGCGGCGGTTTCGGTAGGATTGTTTTTTATTGGGCGCTACACGGCGGCGCCTCGACAAGATGCCAGTGCGGCTCGCACCGAGGCGGCTACAGCGTCGCTACCAGCAAAGTCGATCGCGGTTTTGCCATTCGATAATCTCAGCCGCGATCCCGACAACGCTTTCTTCACTGAAGGCGTGCAGGATGAAATTCTCACCCGGCTCGCGAAGGTCGCGGACCTCAAAGTTATTTCGAGAACGTCAACGCAGCGCTTCAAAAGTGCGCCGGATGATTTGCCGCAGATCGCGAAGCAGCTCGGGGTGATGCACATCCTGGAAGGCAGCGTTCAAAGATCCAACGACCAGGTTCGCGTCAACGTCCAGCTCATCAACGCGATGACTGACGCGCACCTTTGGGCGGAAATTTACGATCGCAAACTCACCGACATTTTTTCGGTCGAGAGCGACATCGCGAAAGCGATTGCCGACACGCTGCAAGCGAAGCTCACCGGCTCCGAGAAGCAGATGATGGCATCGCAACCGACCAGTGACACAACCGCCTACGAGCTCTACCACAAAGGCAGATCGCTTTGGGAGAAGCGTTCCGGCGACAACATTCCGAAGGCGGTCGCCTTCTACGAACAGGCGATCGCGCATGATCCGAGCTACGCCCTGGCCTACGCCGGCCTGGCCAATGCCTATGTCCTGCTGCCTTATTATACCGGCGCTCCGCGCAACGACTCTCAGGGGAAAGCCCGGGAAGCCGCAAATAAGGCCCTTAGCCTCGATTCCAAGCTCGCGGAAGCGCACGCCGCGCTCGGCAAGATTGATTTTTTCCAACTGGACCTCGCCGGGGCGGTTCGTGAATACCAGCGCGCGATTGAGCTAAAGCCGAATTACGCCACCGCCCATCAATGGTACGGCAACGATGCGCTAGTTAGTTATGGCCGGTTTGAGGAGGCTGTCGCCGAGGGTAAACGCGCGGTGGAGCTTGATCCGCTTTCGCCGGTTATTAACGCGGACCTCGGCGTCACTCTTTACCTGGCTCGCCGCTATGATGACGCCATCGCGCACTTTAAAAAGACACTGGCGATCGATCCGACGTTCTTCTACGCCCACTACAATCTCGGCATCGTCCTCCAGTTGAAGGGCGATCTAGCGGGAGCGATTGCCGAGTATGAAAGGGCGAAACAACTGAGCAATGATTCGTTCACGATCGCACTCCTGGGAGCGGCCAAAGGTCTCGCTGGTGACAGGCACGCGGCCGAGCAAACGTTAAAGGAGCTCGATCAGATCGCGCAAAGCCAGGAAGTAGATGACTACTCGCGCGCCCTTGTCTATCTGGGCTTGAATAATAAGGAAGAGGCCCTTCGCGCAGTCGATCGCGCAATCACCGCCGGCGACGGTTCGAGCCTCACGTGGATCAAAGTAGATCCTTTGCTCGATCCGCTCCGCGGCGATCCGCGTTTCGAAGCGATCGTGCAGAAAGTCATCGCGCCAAAACAGTGAGGAATAATTTTTTCGCCGAGCTAAAGCGGCGCAACGTTTACAAGGTAGCGGTCGCGTATGCAGTCGTCGGTTGGCTCGTCATTCAAGTGTGCGCCACCATCGTTCCAGCTCTTCACATGCCCGAGGGAATTACCACGGCAGTCGTCGTGTTAGTGTTGCTCGGTTTTCCGGTCGCGCTTGTCATCGCCTGGGCGTTCGAGATGACGCCCGAAGGAATGAAGCGAACTGAAGATGTTTCGCACGAAACACTGTCACGCTGGAGCCCGCGGAAGTTCGCTGCTCTTATTGTCACCATCGCCCTGATCGCGGGTGGATTGCTGGTGTGGCAATTGGTGGGAACGGACCGGCGCAGCGTCCGCTTCGATGCCGATGAACGCCGCCGCGCGGAGTCCCTCCCAATCGGGGAGAAATCGATCGCAGTTCTGCCTTTCCAAAACCTGAGCGACGACAAACAGAACACCTTTTTCACGGACGGGGTGCAGGATGAGATTCTGAGTCACCTCGCGAGAATCGCGGACTTGAAGGTCATCAGCCGGACCTCCGTCATGCATTACAAGAGCGAGCTGCCGCGCAACCTGCGAGAGATCGGGCAGCAGCTTGGCGTGGCGCATCTGTTGGAGGGGAGCGTGCAACGTGCGGGCAGCAAAGTGCGGGTGATCGCGCAGCTTATCGACGCGCGCAATGATGCCCATCTCTGGGCGCAGACTTACGATCGGGACCTGACCGACGTCTTCGCCATTCAAAGCGAGATCGCCAGGGCTATCGCGGATCAATTGCAGGCCAAAATTTCACCGGGCGAGAAGAACGCTCTGGAGCGACCGCCTACCGCGGATGTCGCAGCGTTCGATCTCTACAGCCGCGCGAAAACCCTGCTCCTCACGACCGGTGTCAATCCAATAACGGTCGCGAAAAATTTTCCGCAGGCCATCGACGTTGCAACGCAGGCAGTGGCTCGCGATCCCTCCTTCTTCCGTGCTTATTGCCTCCTGGCTTACGCGCACGACCGGCTCTACCTGGGACGCGAACGGACGCCGGAGCGGCTGGCCCAGGCGCAGGCTGCCCTCGATGCGGCGACGCGGCTCCAGCCCGATGCTGGCGAAACGCACCTCGCCCGGGCCCAACATCTCTATAGCGGATATTATGATTACGCCGGCGCGATTGCGGAGCTGGAGATCGCGCGGCGGAATTTGCCTAACGAAGCCCGAATTCCTGAATTGCTCGGTCTTATCGCGCGTCGTCAGGGCAAGTGGGAGGATAGTGTCCACGATCTGGAGCGCAGCCTGGAGCTTGATCCGCGCAGTTTCATTTCGCTTGAGCAAATCGCTCAGAACCTT
>DATILK010000405.1:0-7751 GCA_035476555.1 Chthoniobacterales bacterium
GCCCGGATTGCTGCTCTGGATCTACAAATAGCGCGTTTGTCTAACTCTGGGTAGCGCGCGCGTCTCGCGTGTGGGCGACGGCGTCCTCGCCGCCGCGAACTTTTCAGAATCGCAGCGTGGTCGAAAAACTTGGTGGCAGAAAAGCCCATTTCGGCGGGACGCCGAAACCAACACGCGAGACGCGTGCGCTCCCCAGATTATCGGAGCGCGCCAAATGGAAAAATCCGCGCAGGACATTGTGGCGGCGCGTTCTAAATTAGGAATTCGCGCATGAGCTCTTTCGAAATAACCGGTGTGCCCATCGACGAGCTGAATGTTTTCCTCGCCGGTGCGCATCCGGATCCGTTCCGCATCCTTGGGCCGCATCGCGTCGGTGACGATCTCGTCGTGCGTTTCTTTCGTCCGGACGCGAAGGAAGCGGAGATCGTTCTCGACGGAAAGGAGAAGCAGCGTTTTCCCGCGGACCGACTTCGTCCGGAAGGTTTTTTCCAGGCGACTCTGCCCGGGACGAAACGCACCTGCGATTATTTCATCCGTCTGACTGGCTGGGACGGATCGACGGCGCGAGTCCGCGATCCGTACTGCTTCGGCCTGATCATGGGCGAAATGGATCTGCATCTTTTTTCCGAGGGAAATCACCTCCAGCTCTACGAACAATTCGGCGCGCATCTGCGCAAGATTGGCGACACCGAGGGCGTGTATTTCGCCGTCTGGGCGCCGAACGCGCAGCGGGTCAGCGTCGTCGGCGATTTCAACGGCTGGGATGGCCGCGTCAATCCGATGCGGCGCCTGCTCGGCAGCGGCGTCTGGGAATTATTTTTGCCGGGCGTTAGCGAAGGCGAGCACTACAAATTCGAGATCAGGACGCAACGCGGCGCGCTTTTGTTGAAGGCCGACCCGTTCGGGTTCTTCAGCCAGCACGGCAAGGAAACGTCGTCGCTGGTTTACAATCTCGATCGCTATAAATGGAGCGACCGGGATTGGATGAAAGCGCGGCCGGAACGAAAACTCCAAACAAGTCCGATCAGCATTTACGAAGTCCATCTCGGCTCGTGGCGGCGAAATACCGAAGAACGAAATCGTTCGCTCAGCTATCTCGAATTATCCGACGCGCTCATCGCCTACGTACTCGAGATGGGTTACACCCACATCGAGCTGTTGCCGGTCGCCGAGCATCCGTTCGAAGGCTCGTGGGGTTATCAGGTCACAAATTACTACGCACCGACGAGCCGGTTCGGGACGCCCGACGAGTTCCGGCATTTCGTCGACAAATGCCATCAGGCTGGGATCGGCGTAATCATGGATTGGGTGCCGGCGCATTTCCCCAAAGACATTCACGCGCTGGCGGAATTCGACGGGACCGATCTTTACGAGCACGCCGATCCGCGCCAGGGCGAGCACCAGGATTGGGGCACGCTCATTTTTAATTTCGGCCGGAACGAGGTTCGCAATTTCCTCATCGGCAACGCGCTCTTTTGGCTCGAGAAATATCACATCGACGGTCTGCGCGTGGACGCGGTCGCCTCGATGCTCTACCTCGATTACTCGCGCAAGGCCGGCGAATGGATCCCGAACGCATTCGGTGGCCGCGAGAATCTCGAGGCCGTCCAGTTCCTGAAACGGTTCAACGAAGTTTGCTACGAGCGTTTTCCCGGCATCATGACGATCGCCGAGGAATCAACCGCCTGGCCCGGCGTCACCCAGCCGACGTATCTCGGCGGGCTCGGGTTCGGGTTCAAATGGAACATGGGTTGGATGCACGACTTCCTCCATTACATGGCGCTCGACCCGATCTTTCGCCGCTTCCATCACAACAGCATCACGTTCTCGCTCATGTACGCGTTCGCCGAGCATTTCATTCTCGTGCTCAGCCACGATGAAGTGGTCCACGGCAAGCGCTCGCTTCTCAATAAGATGCCGGGCGACGAATGGCAGCAGTTCGCGAATCTGCGGATGTTTCTCGCGTGGATGTATGGGCATCCCGGGAAGAAGCTGCTCTTCATGGGCGGCGAATTCGGTCAGCGCCGTGAATGGAACCACGACGGCCAGCTCGATTGGGAATTGTTAACTCAGCCGAAGCACGACGGTCTTCGGCGACTCGTCCAGCATCTCAATTACGTTTATAAGAACGAGCCCGCGCTCTGGGAATGCGACGATACCCACGAAGGATTCGAGTGGATCGATTTCCACGATTCCGAGAACAGCGTCGTAGCGTTCATGCGCCGTTCACGCGATGCCGGCGTCATCGTTTTCGTTGTGAACGCAACGCCGATCGTGCGACAAGGCTACCGGCTCGGCGTTCCCGTCGCCGGTTTTTATCGCGAGATCATCAACACCGATGCCGAAACCTATGGCGGTAGCAACATCGGCAACATGGGCGGCTTCGAGGCCGAGGATTTCCCCTGGCAGGCCCGGACGCACTCGCTCATGATCAGTCTCCCGCCGCTCGCGACGGTGGCGTTCAAGCTGGAGCATTCTTCTTGACCGTACGCGCGCCGGTTCGCCATTCTCGCCCGCGCTCATGAAAAGAAATTCTTCTGCCGCTTTCACCCTGATCGAACTTCTCGTGGTCATTTCGATCATCGCTGTTCTGGCTGGGATCGCGTTGCCCGTTTACTCGACCGTACAGGAACGCGGAGCGCAGACCAAGGATTTGTCGAACGCGAAACAGATCGCCTTGGCCTGTAAACTTTATGCGTCCGATAACGATGGAAAATTTCCGGACAAGGACGGCCAGGCGGCTGATCCGCCGGTGACGCCTCTGAGTTCTTCCAGTTTCTCCAACGCAGCATTTGCCTGCCTGGTTCCCAATTATCTGCCGAGTGAAAAGCTTTTTTATCTCGGTAAATCAGTCTGGTCGCCTACGACGCCAGACGAAAAGACGACGGCTTCGACGGACCGGGTTGAAGTGGGCACGAATAATTTCGCGTACGAACTCGGACTTAACGAGACATCTAATCCGAGTTTTCCGCTAATTGCCGACGCTCCAAACACGGGCGGGTCTTCCGCGGTTTACAGTACCGATCCAACGAAAAAAGGCGGCGTTTGGAAGGGAAAGAAAGCGGTCGTAATTCGATGTGATATGAGCGGAAGTGTTGAGACATGCGTCGTCAATTCCGCCGCCGGCACTTCAACTGTCCAAGGCGCGACTGGAGGCTCATCGAAGACGGATATTTTTGCGCCCAACGGGACAACCTGGCTTTCGGCGAGCAACGCTCTCTTGCTGCCCAACACCCCCTAAGATTTAGCTCTTCGGTGCCTCACCGCCGTCCGAGAAATTCTCGCGCTGCCTTTGGCAGAACGGAAATCTTCGTGGTCGCCTTGCTCATCGCGATCGCGTTGATTCTTGCCTGGCCGATGCTGAAAAGCGCATTCGTGAAACGCGATCTCACGCGAACGATGCGCCACGGACGGGAGTTGTATCTCATCGCCTTTCGGATGATGACGGACGGCGCTTCGAAGAAGAATTCCAATCTCGCCTGGCCCGGCGATTATCCAGTGACGAGCCTCGCGGAATACTGCGACAAGCTCGTCCAAAATGATTACGCGAAGCCGGTCGATCTTCAACGCATGCTCAGCGCGCCGGGCGCCGAATGCACGGCGACGATGAGCGGAGCGCCGGCGACTCTCATGCTCTCCGGCAAGACCGCGCTCAAGCTTTACAAAGTGAAAGCATCCGATCCGTCGAACACGATTTTCGCGACAAGCTCCAATTATGTTTACGATACGCCGCTCGATTCGAACACAGGGCCGTTTGGCGACGTCGGTTTTGTTGTCGTTCGGAAAAGTGGCGATGCCGTCGTTTACAAAAAGAATAAGGCGACTCCGGCCGGGTTCGAGAGCGCGGAAAAATTTCAATCCGACATTGGCATCTTGCCCGGGACGACAAAGGGCAAGATCGAACCCGGCGATGGAACTACGGTTTTAACTGCGCCGCAGTAGGCAGCACTTCCGACTCGAACTCGCCGTCGACGACTCGCGTCCGGATTTTCGATTTCGGCCGCGCGGCTGCGACCTTTCGGATCACTTTGCCGGCCGCATCCGTCGTGATGCTGTAGCCGCGACGCAGCGTCGCTTCCGGTCCGGCGACGCGCAGAATTCCCTCCGCACGCTGGAAACGCTGCAGAGCCGTTCGCAACAATTGCGATGGCTGCGTCACGATCCGGCGCTCAAGTTCCGCGATGCGCGTTCGGCAAACGGCCAGCTCGCGTCGCGGATCGTGCGTCTTCAGCGCCTGCGCGCGATTTGTCAGCGCGGCGCGCGAATCGGCCACGAATTGTTTCAGTCTGCGCTGCAGCGAATCCGCATTGAGATCAAGCTGCTGCTGCGCGTTGCGCATCCGTTGCATCAGTTCGCGTGAAATGGTGCGTTCGGACAGGAACCGGAGCCGGGTCACGCCTTGCCGAAGGAAATTGCGCAGGCATTTCTGGAGACAATTCTGCAAATCGATGACGCGCCGCGAAAGTTCCGCGGCATCGGGCACGATCAGTTCCGCTGCCGCACTCGGGGTCGGCGCACGAAGATCGGCCACGAAATCAGCGATCGTGAAATCGATCTCGTGTCCGACAGCGCTCACGATTGGCAACGGCGAATGAAAAATCGCGCGCGCGACAATCTCTTCGTTGAACTCCCACAAGTCTTCGATGCTGCCGCCGCCGCGCGCGATCAGGATCAAGTCGACCGGTTCCCAAGACTCGTTAGGTCGGCCCAGCTCCTTGATCGCGACCGCGATCTCCGCCGCGGCGCCAGTTCCCTGAACGCGCACGGGATTGATGAGCACCTGGACGTTCGGCGCCCGGCGACTGAGCACATTGAGAATGTCCCGGATCGCCGCGCCACTCGACGAAGTAACGATGCCGATCCGCCTCGGAAATTTCGGCAGCAGACGTTTCCGCGCGGAATCGAAAAGACCTTCCGCTTCCAGTTTCCGTTTCAAGGCTTCGAATTTCGCCTGGAGCAACCCGGCGCCGCGCGTCTGGAGAATCTGGACGTTGAGTTGGTACTGACCGCGCGCTTCGAAGACCGTAACGTTCCCGTAAACCTGGACCTGCGCGCCGTCGGCGATGGGCGGAGCGTTCGGTGGAAGCGTGTTCCGAAAAACCACGCACGAGATCGCCGCCCGCTGATCTTTCAACGTGAAATAGCGATGGCCCGACGGTTGCGGTCGGTAATTGGAAATTTCCCCTTGCACCCAAACCGCACCGAACCGCGTCTCGAGCGCGCCGCGGATCTGCCGCGTCAGTTCCGCGACGGTGAAGACCTTGGACGTCTGCTGGAAGAAATCAGCGGTCGATTCCATCGGCACCTATGGGTGAAAGCCGATCACGATCACAATTTGTGACCTTGATGCCCGATCAGTCGGGCGATGTTGAAGACAACGGCTGACGACATCGCGTTTTGACGGTTACAAGAGTTCCGCTTGTGATCCGACGGGCGGCTTCAATCCCAATTTCCGATACGCGTTCGGCATCGCGACGCGACCTTGCGGAGTGCGCTTGATGTAACCTTCCATGATCAGATACGGCTCGTTCACTTCCTCGAGCGTTCCGGCTTCTTCGCCGACGGCGACCGCGAGCGAATTCAATCCGACCGGTCCGCCGTTAAATTTATGGATCAACGTTTCGATAATTCGTTTGTCCCATTGATCGAATCCGTCGCTGTCGATCTCAAGCATGGTAAGCGCGCGGTCGGCCAGCTCGGCGGTAATCTTGCCATCGGCTTTCACCTGTACGTAATCGCGCACCCAGCGCAGAAGATTGTTCGCGGTCCGCGGCGTGCCGCGAGTTCGCGCCGCAATTTCCTCCGCGCCGCGCTCATCGATCTCGACATTCAGCAAACCGGCGCTCCGCAGGATGATCTTCCGCATCTCATCCGCGTGGTAATAATCGAGCCGCGCGGTCATTCCGAAACGAGAACGCAACGGCGCGCTCACCATTCCCGCGCGCGTGGTCGCGCCGATGAGCGTGAACTTCGGCAACTGAAGCCGGAGACTGCGCGCCTGCGGACCCTGGTCGATGATGATATCGAGCCGATAATCTTCCATCGCCGGATAAAGATATTCCTCGATCGTCGGCTGGAGCCGATGAATCTCGTCGATGAAAAGGACGTCGCCTTTTTCGAGGCTCGTCAGCAAACCCGCCAGCTCGCCCGCCTTTTCGATCACCGGCCCGCTGGTGTTCTTGATGCTTGTGCCCATCGCGTTGGCGATGATGTTCGCGAGCGTCGTCTTGCCGAGGCCGGGCGGACCGCTCAACAAAATGTGTTCGAGCACGTCGCCGCGTTTCTTCGCCGCTTCGACCAAAAGCTCCAGACGTTCGCAGACTTTCACCTGACCGGTGAATTCGCTGAACATCGGCGGCCGCAGTGAAACTTCGAAAGCGGGATCGGGCTCGGGTGGTTTCATTTTTTAATCGTCACGCCGCCTTCTCCAGTTTCTTCGTCATCACCAGCTCGGTGCCGCGCGCTTTCAAGATGTAATCGACTTTGTCGAACGCCATCCGGATCAAATGCAATCCCAAACCGCCGGGGCGAATCAAATCGTGCGAGCGCCCCTTCATCGCGTGCGCCTCGGTTTGCTTCCCGTAATCGCGTAACCGCATCCGGACACAGCGCTGCGATCCTTCCAGCGAGAGCGAGATGAGTTGATCGTCCCGCAAATGATAGGCGTGCCGAATAACATTCGTGCAGGCTTCGTCTACTCCCAGCACCATGAGCATCCGTTCGCGTTCGGAAAACGGATACGAATCCAGGAATCTTCGGACGAACTTACGCATCGGCGCGAGGTTGCCCGTGTGGCTGGAAAATTCGACCTTCTTCTTTTTCATCAAGCCCGCTGCAGGTTGAACGCATGATGCCGCCCGTTCAAATGTGCAACCGAAAACGCGGTGGACAGCCCCGGAAACCATAGCTCTGTTTCGTCATGTGGAAATTCCTGCTCGCTTCGCTGCTGCTCGCCGCGCCGGTCTTGGCGCAGGAGAATTCGAGCGCGTATGAAGCGCTCCGCGTTATCGGCACGCAACTGAACCGGCAGCTCGTCAATCGTGTCGTCTCGGTGAACGGCGTCGATGGCGATCCGCAGCCGCGGACGTGGAAGATTTTGGTCGAGGACAAAACCGCGGCGAACGGCGTGCGCGAAATTGCGGTCGAGGACAATCGAGTCGTCTCGCAACGCGCGCCGAACAAATCGGTCGTCGGTTCCACGCAGGGCGCGACGATCAACACGACCAAGCTGAATCTGGATTCCACCGGCGCATACACGGTCGCGGCGCATACAGCTGAGACATCGCATGTCACTTTTTCGCTCACGAGTTATACGCTGCGCACGGACGATCACGGCAATCCCGTCTGGATCGTAACGCTCGCCGATCGGGCCAACCGGCCGGTCGGCACGATTTACATTCGAGCGAGCGATGGGCGGATAAGTCGCGTCGAAGGAATGTATCAGGGCCGGAACATGGAACAGGTCGAAGTGAATCCCGAAGCCGCCGAAAATCCGCCCCGGGTCGAGAACGACGAACAGGTGCAGAATGACGACGAGACCGACGAAAATCTTGTTTTCAAAGACGTGAAGCGAATGTTTCGCCGCACGACGCGCGACGCGACCCGAATGTTTCACAAGGTCCAGCGTTCGTTTACTGACTTCTTTAATCGCTAAATTCCTATGCCTGACTCACCAGAAATCTGGCCTGCGCTTCCGTTTGCGGAATGGAAAGCGACCGCGAAAACGCTCCACATGTGGACGCAGATTGTCG
>DATILK010000406.1:0-6134 GCA_035476555.1 Chthoniobacterales bacterium
CTCAAGCAAAAGGTCACAGAGGAATTTGTGCACCTGGCGGATGATGCGCACCACACCTCGCTTTATCTGCAAACTGAGCTGGCCAAAAATCCCCGCGGCAAGAAACGGCGATTGCAGCTTCAGAGCAAAGTCCGCGAGCTAGAAAAGGGGCTGTGGTTCCCGCTTGCCGAATATGCCAAAGAATATCAGACGCTTAAGGGTTGGATGCGTCAGGCATTCAAGGCTAAAACCGAAATGGTGGAAGCCAATCTGCGTCTCGTTATTTCGATCGCAAAAAAATACACCAATCGCGGTCTATCCTTTCTTGACCTGATCCAGGAAGGAAACATGGGATTGATGAAGGCGGTCGAGAAATTCGAGTATCGGCGCGGGTACAAGTTTTCGACCTACGCGACGTGGTGGATTCGCCAGGCCATCACCCGATCGATTGCCGACCAGGCCCGCACGATTCGCATCCCGGTCCACATGATCGAGACGATCAACAAATTGATGCGGGTGCAGAAGCAGCTCGTCCAGGAATACGGGCGTGAGCCGACGCCGGAAGAAGTGGCCGAGGAAATTTTGCTGCCGGTCGATCGGGTCCGGGCGGTATTGAAGATGGCGCAGCAGCCGATCTCGTTGCAATCGCCCGTGGGCGAGAGCGAGGAAACGAACTTCGGCGATTTTATTGAAGATAAGGGCGCCGAAAATCCGAGCGACATGACGGCGATCGTGCTCCTGAAAGAGAAGATCAAAGATGTGCTGGAGACATTGACCGATCGCGAACGGCAGGTGCTCGAGCAGCGATTCGGTCTGGTCGATGGATACAGCCGGACGCTGGAAGAAGTCGGCCGCCAATTCCGGGTGACCCGCGAACGTATCCGGCAGATCGAAGCGAAAGCGCTTCGCAAAATGCGGCACCCGACCCGCATCCGGCAGCTGGAAGGTTTCCTCGAAGCGGCCGAAACCTGATGGGCTTTGCAACTTTCCCTCGAAAGCGGAGTTAAATCAGCGCCATGAAACGCGAAGAAGACGAGAAGCTATGGGATTTACTCGGTCAGGGGACCGAGCCAACTGCCTCGCCTTTTTTCGCCCGCAATGTCCTGCGCAAGCTGCGCGAAGCCCAGGGAGAATCTTCTTCCTCAAGCCGCAGTTGGTATTTGCGATGGCTGGTTCCGTCCGCCGGCGTAGCGATCGTGATTATCGCCGGTCTCGCGTTGCCGACGCAGTTTATCAAGCAACAGCGTTCGGAAACTCGGCCAGACATCGTCGCCTTGGCTGACGGCCAGGACAGCGATTTGATGGCGGATCTCGACGATATGATGGCGTCCGATGAGAGCAGCGCTCTCGAGGACGCGGTCATGCTCTAATTCCTGAAAAAAATTGAGCTGGCCGAGGTTTCAGCCAGCTCAATCAGGAGAAGCGTTTCTCGCTTAAGCTCTCAATAGTAGCGCAGGGTCCGATACGGCCGGTGGTACCGGTAATACCGACGATGATGATAATATCGCGGCCCGGCGTAAACCACGGCCCGCGGATAGCCGTAGTAATATCCGTATGGATAACCGTAGCCGTAGCCATACCCATACGGATAACCGTATCCGTAGCTGAAGCCGATCGGAAAACCGAATCCGATCCCTACTGAAACGTGCGCTTCACTTCGCGGCACCGCCGCAAAGGAAAAGGCGCCCACTGCGATCGCGACTAAAAGAATTTTTTTCCAGTTCATAATGAATCCCTCTGAATGACTCCGACAATTTACCACGAATTTGGACGCGCGATTATTAAAAAATATTCAGGAGTTCGAAGATTCATAGGTTGGATATCCGACAATGCAGACGTCGTTGCCGATCCTCTCATAACGAATTCCCGTTATGCGGGCCGCGCTCTGGGTCGAGTCCGCGCCCGCATCGGCGAATGCGACCGTCGATCCGCCAGTGAACATTGGGGCGAGATAAATCTGAACCTTGTCGATCAAGCGCTCATCCAAAGCCTGGCCGAGGACGTTGCCGCCGCCTTCGATCAGCACACTCGTGATTTCGTTCGCTCCGAGTTTGCGGAGCAAATCGCGCAGGCCAATGTCGCGATAAACAGTGGTGAATTTCGCGAAGCGATCGGTGAAAATGCGCGCGGTGCGTGGCAGTTTCCCTGAACGCGAAACGACGATCCGCCGCGGCTGTTTGGCTCCTGGTTTTCCCCGAACGGTCAGCCGTGGATTATCCGCGCGAATCGTTTCAGCGCCGACCAGCACGGCATCGACGGTGGCGCGCAATCGGTGGGCATCGCGCCGCGATGATGGCGAAGTGAGCCACTGGCTCTCCGAGGGCGGGGCCGTCAGACGCCCGTCGAGACTCATCCCGCACTTCGCGATGACAAACGGAATCCCGCTCCGGATCCATTTGTTGTAACTCTCGTTCAAAACGATGCACTCGGCCGACAAAACTCCCACCTGGACATCCAACCCCGCTTTTCGAAGCCGCTCGATTCCTCGACCGGAATGCTTCGGGTTTGGGTCGATGGCGCCGATAATCACTTTGCGCACACCCGACTCGATAATCGCATCAGTACACGGACCCGTTCGGCCGACGGTGCAGCAGGGTTCCAGGGTGACGTAAAGCGCGGCATCTTTGGGCGGCTTTCGGCTTAACCGGGTCAGGCATTCGATCTCCGCGTGTGGCAAGCCGGCGCCGCGATGATGACCGCGCGCGAGAATTTTGTTTTTCGAGATGAGGACGGCGCCGACGGCGGGATTTGGACTCGTTAGGCCAACGCCTTTGCGCGCTTCCGCGAGCGCGGCCCGCATGAAGCGCTCGTTATGATTAGGCGTCGCCATTCCGGTGAGCAATATCGTGGAGAACAAGGGAACGCAACTGTTTGCGCTAGCGATTCAATGCGTGAAATTGTGGCGCACTTGGGCGGCTTGTAGAGGCCAGGATAGTGCGACAGATCGACCTAATTTGCTCTTGACGCAATCACGGGCGTCTTGGATTCAAATATCTCATTATCAGACCTTTTTGATGGACGATTAGCAGGTCGGATTTCGCTGGCATTTCTCCCGCTGATAGATCGCAACCTTTCAACAACACACAAAGGAGAATTGCATATGAGTTTAATTCGTTACCAAACACCGAGTTCGGTCATGTGGCCCTCGCTCAATCGTTGGGCGAGTTTGCGCGATGACCTCGACACGTTGCTCGAACTGCCGTTTTTGAGCGGCGGGACGCGGCAAGCGCAACTGTTCACCGGTTGGACTCCGGCTCTCGATCTTTATCAGAACAACGATAACGTCGTGGCCGTCGTCGAGCTTCCCGGCCTGCGCAAGGAGGACATCGAGATTTCGTTGCATGATGGAACGCTGACCATCGGCGGCGAGCGCAAGACGGAAACCGGCGAGAACGGTGAGAGCGCCACTCGGACGGAACGCTTCAGCGGAAAATTCCGCCGCACTGTTACGCTGCCGACGCGCGTCGACGCAAACAAAGTGAATGCCACTTACAAGGACGGCATTCTCACCGTCACGCTGCCGAAAGCGGAAGAGGCCAAGCCGAAACAAATCCAGGTCAACCTCAGCTAAGAAATTTAAGGAAAGGAAAACCGAATGAATACTTTGGTTCGTGAAAATCGGAGCGCTCCGACAAATGGCGAGCGCGCCCAGGAACAATATATCACCCCGGCAGCAACCGTCCTCGAAAACGCGGATGGATACACGCTCGAAGTCGAAATGCCAGGCGTGAACAAGGAGACGCTCGAAATGTGGGTCGAGAATAATGAGCTGACCATCATCGGCCGGCGCTCGATTCCGGCGGTCGAGGGAACATTGCTCCATCGCGAATCGCGCTCGGAAAATTTCCGGCGCGCGTTCGAGCTCGATCCGTCCATCGATGCCGAAAAAATCAGCGCGAAGATAGAGCAGGGCGTCGTGAGCTTGACGCTGCCAAAGGCGGAGCAGGTCAAGCCGCGCAAAATTACCGTCGCTTAAGCAGGCGAGGTGTTGGGTTAGTTACACAGGCCGCAAGCCGTCGAGGTTTGCGGCCTGTTGTTTTTTGGCTTTTCTGCTTGGCGAAGTTCGTGAGCGCACGTACTAAGAGGCCCCTCCCTATGCCTACAAAAACTGAAGAGAAAACTGCCGAAGACAAAATCACCACCGCCCGGAACAAAAACCTCGACCTAGCCCTCCAGCAAATTGCGAAGGATTACGGCGACGGCGCCATCATGCGCCTCGGCGATGCGACTATTGTCGACATCGATGTCATTCCCACCGGAAATATTCTGATCGACCGCGCCCTCGGCGTCGGCGGATTTCCACGAGGGCGCGTCGTTGAAGTTTACGGACCGGAGTCGTCCGGTAAAACCACGCTCACGCTCACCGTCATCGCCCAGGCCCAGAAGCGCGGCGGTCTGGCGGCATTCATCGACGTCGAACACGCCCTCGACCCGCAATACGCGCGACGTCTCGGCGTGAACATGGACGACTTGCTGGTCTCGCAGCCAAGTTCCGGTGAAGAAGCGCTCCGGATCGTCGAGACGCTCGTCCGCTCAAACGCGCTCGACGTAATCGTTCTCGATTCCGTCGCGGCGTTGGTCACGAAACAGGAACTCGAAGGTGAGATCGGCGATTCCACGGTCGGAGCGCAGGCGCGGTTGATGAGCGCGGCGATGCGCAAATTGACCTCGTTGATTTCGAAGGCGCGGACGTGTTGCGTTTTTACGAACCAGATCCGCGAAAAGATCGGCGTCATGTTCGGCAACCCGGAAACGACTCCGGGCGGCAAAGCGTTGAAATTCTATGCGAGCGTCCGCATCGACATCCGCCGGATCGGCGCGATCAAGCAGACCGACGGCGTTGTCACCGGCAATCGCACCCGCGTGAAAGTGGTGAAGAACAAGGTCGCCCCGCCGTTCACGGAAGCTGAGTTCGACATCATGTATAACGAGGGCATTTCCTCGACCGGCGCGCTCCTCGACCTGGCTCTCGAAAAACAAATCATCGAGAAGCGCGGCTCGTGGCTCAGCTACAAAGGCACGCAGCTCGCCCAGGGTCGTGATGCCGGCAAAGACGCGTTGAAAAACGATCCCGCTCTCTACGAAGAGATCGAGGTCGCCGTGAAAGCCAAGCTCGACGAGGAAAAGAAGTAGCCCTTTTTCTCGTCAACGTCCGCGTTCGTGAGATTTCCATTTGGAAATCGGCGACGCTGCCCTGACTTTCCCGTCGCATGACCGCAGCCGAAATCCGCCAATCGTTCTTCGATTTCTTTCGCGAGAAAGCGCACACGATTGTGCCGTCGGCTTCGCTTCTGCCGGATTCGCCGAATCTGCTTTTCACGAACGCCGGGATGAACCAGTTCGTTCCGATTTTTCTCGGGCAACAAAAACCGTCCTGGAATCCGCCGCGGGTTGCCGACACCCAGAAATGCATCCGCGCCGGTGGCAAACACAACGATCTCGATGACGTCGGCCTCGATACTTATCACCACACGTTTTTCGAAATGCTCGGGAACTGGAGCTTCGGCGATTACTTCAAGAAGGAAGCGGTCGAGTGGGCTTGGGAACTGGTGGTCGAACGCTGGAAACTTCCGGCTTCGCGTCTTTACGCCACGGTTTACATGCCGGGGCCTGACGAACCGAGCGAGTTCGACCAGGAAGCGCACGATCATTGGGCGCGCATGTTCGAGAAGGCGGGGCTCGATCCGGCGATTCACGTCGTCAACGGCAACAAGAAAGATAATTTCTGGATGATGGGCGACACGGGCCCGTGCGGTCCGTGTTCCGAGTTGCACGTCGATCTCACGCCGGCCGGCGACACAAACAGCTCGCTGGTCAACGCCGGCGACGCGCGTTGTATCGAGATTTGGAATCTCGTGTTCATTCAGTTCAACGCGAACGCCGATGGGACTTTCTCGCCGCTGCCCCAGCGCCACGTCGATACCGGCATGGGCCTGGAACGCATCACCGCGATGATCCAGGGCACGAAAAATTTCACCGATTTCACCGGTCTCGTTTCGAACTACGAGACCGATGTCTTCCGCCCGATCTTCGACGAGATCGAAAAGCTGAGCGGGAAAGAATACCGTTCGACGCTGCCGCCGCCTCCGGGGAGCGCGACCGTCCCGGTCGTTGGCGAAGGCGTCTCGCCTTCGCAAGCTTTTCCTGCCGCGGCG
>DATILK010000407.1:0-9566 GCA_035476555.1 Chthoniobacterales bacterium
TTCCAACCGCTCGAAGAACAGATCAATCGGATGGTGACAGAGTCGAGCGAGCGTTTTCTCAAGCTGCAATCCACGGCCAGTACGGCCGGCGTGATCTTGAACGAGATTGCGGATGAAATTCACGGCTCGATGGAGACGATCACGCGCGATGAAAAACAACTCGGCCGGGTGAAAGAATTTTTGGCGGTCCGCAAAGACCAAACCCTGCGGCAGATTGCGGGGTTTCTGCGCGGCGTGGAGCAAGCCTGCCGGGAATGCGCGCGCCAGGGAACGCAATTGCTCGAAGAGAAGCTGAGCTTTTGGAAAACGTGGCGGCTGATCTGGAGCCGCGAGCAATGGCAGCACGAATTCCAATCCGAAGTGGAAGCGAAGCTGCGTCAGACCGTCGAGCCCCAAGTGGAGAACGCCGTGCAATTGCTGGAAACGGATCTGCGCAGTCTCTGGCCGCAATTGCAGGACGCGCTCGAAGCGCAGTTCGCCTCAGAAGGAAAGAACCGGATGAAAAAGACGATCCCGGATTTCGCGCGACAGCGCAAAGAGCTGCTGCAATCGATCGAGCTGACTCTGGTGGAACGGATGGCGGGCAAGGCCATCGAGGAACAACTGGGGCGTATGTTCCGCGAGACAGCGGCGTGGCTGCGTTTACCCGCGGGCATTGCGGCAGCCGGCGGAATCATCACTGTGATCGTGGCCGTGAGCAGCGCGTCGGTCGCTGATGTGACCGGGGTCCTCGCCGCGTCAGCCGCAATCGTCGGCACGATCGTCGCGTTTACCCAGCGCCGCCGAATTCTCACCGCATACGCCACCGAAATGGAAAAGAAGCGCGACGAGCTCGTTCACGCGATCGAGCAACAGATGCGGCACGCGATTGATTTGTTCTACAAGGAAATCTCTCTGGCGTTCGAGCCGCTGGCGGCGTTTTGCGTCACCGAACGGAAACGTTATGAGCCGCTCGTTGAGCAGGCGGATTCGTTGAAGGAATTGCTGGGCGGACTGAGCAGACGGCTCGGCGTTTAGCCGCACCGCTACTCTTTCTTCTTCTTGTCGGTCGCGTCCTGGACCAGGCGTTGCTCGGCCTGGCGCTTGGCGATCACGAAATGATTATTGTCGCCGTAATTCCGCCACGGGCCCGGTGGAACGTCGCGCACTTCGACGAACTGCCAGTCAGTCACGTCGGTCGGTGAAAGGCCGAGGTAATCGCGCACCGCGGGAGAGACATCGAGGCCGGCACCGCGGTTCAGGTTTGGCTTGGGCCGTTCGTTCTGGAAAACGTACTGGAAATGGTCGGTGCGGAACGGCCCGCAATCTTCCCACTGCGCGTAAGCGGTTTTGTTGCCCTTGCGGATCGCGATCCAGCGGTCTTTGCAGACGGAACGGCCTGGCTCGCTGTAAGCCTGCTTGAACCACGGAATCACCAGAGCGGCCTCGGGCTTGAATTGACCGTGGGTCACGTCGTTGTAGGGGAGCGCGCAATAAAACGGGTTCTGCCGCGGAACGAACGAAACCGGGATGTAATTCTTCCGCGAACCGGCATCCGGCGTATCAAAGCCACCGTAGTTCGAAGTCCAATTAGCATCCCAGGAGCTCTTCACATTCGGCACCGGATTGTTGCCCCCGGCGGCTTCGCCAATCCAGAAAACCGTCGTGACGATGTTCGTTTTCCACGGGAACCGCGTCATGCTCGCCTTCGACGTCGTCGGGACGAAAACCTGGGGCTCGACTTTGAGCAGCGCTTGTTCGCGCAACTTCATCGCGTACTTCGCGAAGTCGGCACTGCTCTCGTACGGCGATTGGGCATGGACTGCCATCGCGGTGAACAGAGCGAGGAGTAGGACGAAAAACCTTCTCATTAAGGACAATTTGCGCACGACTGTTACCGGAAAAGTGCTGGTTCGGCAAGCCCCTTTCCCGGGGGCCGGCCCACCGGGCCTTTCCCGGGACGCTTCTTTAGCAGTAACCAAGCCAGTGTCAGTTGCGGCTAATCAGCGTGTCGCGCTTGAAGCGCGCTTCGGAAAGCTCTGGATAATCGAGAGTAAAATGCAGGCCGCGGCTCTCCTTGCGGCTCAGCGCGGAATCGACAATGAGCGCCGCGACTGTGGCCAGATTGCGCAGCTCCAGTAAATCTACCGAGACTTTGAAATTCCAATAAAACTCGCGAATCTCGCGTTGGAGATTGCGCAAACGCGCAGCCGCGCGCTGGAGGCGCTTGTCCGTGCGAACGATGCCGACGTAATCCCACATCAGTCGCCGGATTTCATCCCAGTTGTGATAAATGACGACCAGTTCGTCCACGTTCTGGACGTCACCAGACTCCCACTCGGGTAACGCGATCTCGCGCGCGACGTGAGACGTTGGCTGTTCGCGGAGCAGCGCGTCGCAGGCCCGATGCGCCATCACCAGACCTTCGAGCAACGAATTGCTCGCCAGTCGATTCGCGCCGTGCAATCCGGTGGACGCGACCTCCCCGATGGCGTAGAGACCGCGCACGGACGTCGCGCCGTTCACGTCGGTCTTCACCCCGCCGCATTGGTAATGGGCGGCCGGCACGACGGGGATGGGCTGTTTCGCCATATCGGTTCCAAAGTGGAGGCACGTTTCGTAAATGTGGGGAAAACGTTCCCGCAGAAATTCCGGCGAACGATGCGTGATGTCGAGAAACACGCATTTCGAACCGAGCCGCTTCATCTCCGCGTCGATGGCGCGCGCGACGATGTCCCGCGGCGCGAGCGATCGCTGCGGATGATGACGCGCCATGAAATCTTCCCCGCGATCGTTCCGCAAAATCCCGCCCTCGCCCCGCACGGCCTCGGAAATCAGGAACGATTTTGCGAGCGGATGAAACAGACAGGTCGGATGGAACTGGATGAATTCCATGTTCGCGATGACGGCGCCGGCGCGCCACGCCATGGCGACCCCGTCCCCGGTCGCGATGTCCGGGTTCGTCGTATAGAGATAAACTTTCCCGCAACCACCGGTCGCCAGCGCCAGCCGATCGGTCCGGATCGTTTCCACTTCGCCGCTGCGCTCGTCGAGAACGTAAACACCAAGGCAACGATCTTCCGTCGCGAACCCGAGCTTGCCCGCCGTGATCAGATCGACGGCCATGTGATTTTCCAGCAGCTCAACCTGCGGCGCACGCGCCAGCTCGCGGAGCAACGTTTTCTCGACTTCCAAGCCGGTCACGTCCTGCACGTGGAGCACGCGCCGTTTCGAATGTCCGCCCTCGCGGCCGAGGTCCGGCTCACGATGTCCGCCAATCTCGCGATCGTCGAAATGCAAACCGAGGTCCACCAGTTCGCGGACCCGCGTCGGTCCTTCCATCACGATCGTGCGGACGGCCGCTTCGTCGCACAGGCCGGCGCCGGCCTCGAGCGTATCGGCCACGTGCAGCTCGAATGAATCTTCATCGCTGGTAACGCAGGCGATCCCGCCCTGCGCGACCGCGGTGTTGGAATCGACACCCTTCCGTTTCGTGATCACGGCGACGGAACCGTGTTTCGCGGCCTTGAGCGCAAAGGTGAGTCCGGCGATGCCGCTCCCGACGATGACGAAATCATATTGCTTCACGACAGGCGAAGATTATCGATCAATCGGGTGCGTCCGAAAAGCGCGGCCACGACGATGCGTGAATTTGCATCCGCTTCACTGACCGGTTCGAGCGTATCGACGTTGACGACTTCGAGATAATCGATCCGGGCCAGTGGCGCGGCCGCGATGACGCTGCGCGAAGCGTCTTGAATCGCTTCCGTGGATCGTTTTCCCGCGACGAATAAACGCCGCCCCTCCTGCAAAGCGCGTTGCAGCGTCGGCGCCTGCGCGCGCTCTTCCGCGCTCAGGTACTGGTTCCGCGAGCTGCATGCCAGTCCGTCGGCTTCACGCACCGTCGGCGCGCCGATGATCTCGATCGGAAAATTCAGGTCCCGCACCATTCGCCGAATGATAGCCAACTGCTGAAAATCTTTCTCGCCGAAAACCGCCGCGTCGGGCGCGAGCAGATGGAATAGCTTCGCCACAACCGTACAAACGCCGCGGAAATGTCCTGGGCGCGACCGGCCTTCGAGCGTGTTCGCGAGCGAATTCTCCTCGACCGCGGCGGAAAAATCCGAGGGATACATTTCCTCGACCGACGGTCGGAACAAAATGTCCACGCCCGCATTCCGACAAAACTCATCGTCGGTTTCTTCCGGTCGCGGATACTTTTCGTAATCGCCGCCCGGCGCGAACTGGAGCGGGTTCACGAAGATGCTGACCGCGACTTCGCCCCGCGCGCCCACGGCGTCGCGCGCAATACGGATTAACTCGCGGTGACCGCGATGCAGCGCGCCCATCGTCGGGACGAGGACGCGGCGGATGGAGCACTCACGCCTTAAGGCGAGAGCGGCGTTCACGCGTCGAATAACATTCACCGCACAATGATTGCGCAGCGGTTATCGGTCTGCCAGCGAATCAATCGCGCCGCGGGTTTTCTAGATTTCGGATGATGTCCTCGGAGAAAGTCTTTTCTCGGAGGCTGGCCCGCGACCCAGGGAAGTAAACCATTGTGAGGCGCGCGATCGGGGCCTCGCCCGCGAGGAACGATTGCAGCACAACGGCGAAGCGCTGGTCGCCTGATAGTCGGGTGTTATCGATCATTGGGAAATCATAAGGGCCGACGGTAAAGCTAACATCTTTGATTTCCCCGCCAGGCGGGGTCATAATTTTCAGCAGAACATCGAGTTCGTGAGTCTTCGGATTGGCATGCCGAACAGCAATTGTGAAGACTCTTTCAATCCCGCCGAGCTCTAGAGATTGCGACTCCGGGACGGCCTGGAGTGTCTTGAGATCGATCGTGCAATCGTACGATTTCCCGGCGCCGTCCAGGACGAGCAGTTGTTTCTGGGTGACGTCTTGCGCTACTTTTTCCAGGCGAGCGATATACTGCTTCTCGGCCGTGTCGTCCAAATTCCGCCGAACATAGGCAAAGAGCGGTTTGAGATTAAGCGACTCGTGGAAGTTATAGGCCAGCAACTCCATGTTGAGAACGGCTCGGTCCGATGACTCATCTTTCTTCAAAACCGATTCGATGATTTTAGCGAACATGTCCTTTCGCATCAGCGTATCGGCTTGCTCCCGCTGGCTGGTCAGCTCGGCGTAGACTTTAGCTCGAGTATCGGCGTTCTGTTTCTTATTCAGGACGTAGGCGCCATAACTTCCAACCGCAGCCACGCTCAGAGCCGTCAATAATCCGCTGGCCTGGGGCAGCAAAACCTCATGCCACTTCTTCTGAGGGGTAGGCGTTTGCTCCGGAGGGCCAGGCGTTTGCTCCGGAGGCGTAGGCATTTACTCCGCCCTCTATTGTGGTTTCAGCGAGTAACCGCTCCCGCTTTTTTCCACCAGCCAATTGAACCGCACTGGAGTCGGATAGGATTGAACTTCTCCTTGAGCGGACTGTCCGTTGAACTGCACGGTGATAGTGCACTTGCCGGTTTCCTCCACGATGATCCGATAGTTACCAAGGTCATCGGTCGATCCCGGATATGCCTTGTTGTTTGGCGCTTTGATTTCGACCAGGGCTTTTTTGACAGGCTGGCTCCCTTCCTTGATCGCGCCGTAAATCTCCCCAGCCCAGGCAGAAGTTGCCAGGCTTAGCAACGCGAGGAGAACGAGGGGGATCGCCTTCATTCGATTCGAGTTTGCGGAAGTGGTCCTACTTTTACAAGCCTTTTTCCGGCAGCGTCGTTTCCATCCAGATCGCCTGGCGAGCGAACGAGAAGTTGGCGTGGCCGAAATTTTTCCAGCCGGCGCGTTCCGCGAGCGAATGGAATTCGCCGAAGGTAAAAGAGCGCTCGGCGGAGAGGCGCGCGTCGGTTCGCGTCATCGGCTCTCGAAAAAACAGGGCGGTAAGCAGAGAAACGCCGGCCGTCGCCAACCAGCCGCGCCGAAGATCGGCGACGAGGACGTAGCGCTTCGAAAGATCGCGAGAGCGCCGCAGTAACTGGATCGCGTCGGTCTCAGCGAAATGATGGAGTGCGAGCGAACAGAGAACGACATCATACGGTTCGCGCTGAAAGGTGAGGACATCGCTTTCAAGAAAATCTATTTCCGGATAATCGGCGCTCAATTGGCGCGCGATTTTCAGAGTCGACGGCTGCTGGTCCACCGCATTCACCCTGACCGCGGCGCCGATCGTTCGCGCGTAATCAACGACCAGCCGCGGGATATCGCCGGAGCCAGTCGCTAAATCAAGGATTCGCAGTTGGTTTCCAGGTCGAATCCAGCGCCGCAGAAAATGCTCGATGAGACGGTAACTGCCAAAGTAGCGGTTGAGCTGCCGAAGATTGTGCAGGTCGGTTTCAAGCTCGGCCGTGACCGGTTGCGGGCGGTCCATCAATTCCGGCATTGCCGGATCGAATCTTCGCTTCATCGTCGCACGAAGGTAGGGGCGGTTCACCGAACCGCCCGCGGGCGATTAGGGTCAATCGCCCCTACCTTAGAAATTTCGCCCAGCCCTCCGGCAGCGTCGCGGTCTCAACCTCGCTCGCGATGCGTCCTTCATACTCGGGCTGAAACGAGGTGCTCGTCCCATAAACCATAATCACATCTTCGGAGCCTTCGACCCGGATCGCATGCGCGACACCGGGCGGTACCACGACTCCGACATTGTTTCCGCCCGGGTGATTGTCGCCGTCTATGAACAAATGCATCGTCCGCGCGGGCAATCCGGCGCGGGCATCGTGCAAAATCATTTCGGCAACGCCCTGGATGAAAAACATGACGTCCCATTGTTCGTGAGCGTACCGTCGCAACGCGTAGTTTTTCGCCTCCTCAAGAAAGAGCCGTCGCATCCATTTCTCGGGTTTCGTCCCGGCCGGAATACTCGGCGGATGAATGTGAAAACCTTTGGCGGTTTGCGCGAACATCCGCGCCGTCGCCCATTGCGCCGGCCATAATCCGATCCGCTGAAGAATTCCTTCATCGCGGCGCGCAAACTCACCGAAAACGCCGCGATGCCGCTGGTGATGAATTTTTCTCGGAAAAATTTCGACGCCGGGGATCGGCTCTTCCGCCGCCTTGGCCGGCGCGTAATCGCGCGCGACGAGCGCTTTCTGCGCCGCCGCATTCAAACCGTGCCAAAGCTGTTTCTGGTTCTTCGCCATGAAAAAATCTAGCGCGTTATTTGCCTAACGAGAAATCGGCGCGGTCGCGAGAAAGATTTGGGTTGTAATAAGGATCGTCGTTCAGCCAGCCGGCCCAGCGTTCCTGCATCACTCCGGTTTCCATCGGCTCAACGGTGCGGCGGCGCGTGCCTGATTCGTGGTGATACAACCGCGCGAAGGGAGTGTAAACGACGAGGTAGCCGGCGCGGCGAATTTTCAGGCACAGATCGACGTCGCTGAAAGTGACCGGCAGGCGTTCTTCATCGAATCCGCGAACTTTCTGGAACACTTCCCGCCGCGTGAGCAGGCACGCGCCGGTCACCGCGCTGTAGTTGCGCGTCACCTGCAATTGCCGGCAAACGCCGGGCGCTTCCGCTGGAAAACCACGAAACGCGTGCTCCGCGATGCCGCCCACGCCCACGACGATGCCGCCGTGCTGGACTGTGTCGTCCGGATAAAGGAGCCGCGGACCGACCGCGCCCACCTCGGGCCGCTGAATGTGCTCGGCCATGATGGTGAGCCAATCGCCATCGATGATTTCGGTGTCGTTATTCAAAAAAAGCAGCCACGGATTACCGGTTTGCTCGACGGCGAAATTATTGATCGCGGAAAAGTTAAACGGTCCGCTGAAGTTCAGGACGCGATGTTTCGTCGAGGAGAGAAAATCGCGCGCTTCCTCAGTCTGGCTGTCATTGTCGACGATGACGATTTCGTAGGGCGCGTAGTTCGTCTCTTTCGTGATGCTTTCGATGCAACGTTTGAGGAGCCCGATCCGATCGCGCACCGGAATGATGATCGATATTGGCTTCGCGTCGCTGAGGTCGCGCTTGATCCAATAAGCGTGCGTCCGCCAATCCACCGTGACGTGGCCGCGGATCTTCTGGCGCTCGAGATGCGCTTCCAGCGCCAGCCGGCCGGTTTCGAGCGAACCGGGCTTGCGCCGAATGTTGTCCGCCGTCGAAGCTTCGCTGCGCCGCCAGTGATACAACACGCGCGGAACGTGATCGATCCGGCTCGTGCGTTCGATGATCCGCAGGAATAGGTCGTAATCCTGGGCGCCGTCGAATTCGGAACGAAAACCTCCCACTTGCTTCAGAACGTCCGCGCGAATGATCGTGAAGTGACAGATGTAGTTGCAGGAAAGAAAATAATCCGGCGACCAATTCGGTTTGAAGATCGGCGCGTCCAGCCCGTCCTCGGTCAATTTATCTTCGTCGGAATAAATGAGGTCCGCATCGCGATGGTCCTGGAGCCATTTCACGTGCTGGAAAAGTGCGTCGGGCTCGAGCAGATCGTCGTGATCGAGGAATCCGATCCATTCGCCCTTCGCCATTTCCAAGCCGCGATTGGACGCCGCTGAAATGCCGCCGCGTTTGTCGCTTCGGTTGAGCACGATTCGGTCGTCACGGGCCGCCAGCTCGCGCAAAAATTTCAACAACTCAGGATCGGTGGAATTGTCGTCGACGAGGATCAACTCCCATTCGTCGTAAATCTGTTTGAGGACGGATTGGACGCAATCCTCCAGCCAGGCCACGGGCGTGTTGAATACCGGTGTGACAATCGTAATGCAGGGTCGGTACGCGAAAGCGCGGCCTTCCTGGCGCAGTCGATCCAATTCGGACGATTTCGTGCGGTGCGCCTCGAACCAACTCTGATATTCATTTGCCGGCGTTCCGGATTTTTTCGCGTGTGGCAAACGTTTGCGGATTCCGCGCACTAATCGTTGCGGCAACAGGTAGGGCGCGAGAAGAACCTGGCCGACTTTGCGCTCGGGCGATTTGCGGAGCGCCTGCTTCTCGGCCTTCAACTGTTTGAGCTGCTTCCGCGCTTCCTTCCATTTGAGCAGCTTCTCTTCGAGTTTCGAAATGTGATTATCGGCCGCTTCCAGTTCAGCCATCCGCGTCCGCAGGCTGCGCTGTAGTTCATTCACCTGCCGCTGGAGACGCGCCACGGCGGATTCCACCGCCGGCACCAGGGCCTGCGCCGATTCCGGAACGGCGTGGATCAAACGGAGACCGCCGGGCTCGAGCACTCCCAGATCGCACCCGTAATCGGGTAGAAAACCTTTCTCTGCGAAACGCCGCACCAACTCCGGCCGCCGCGACGCGCTGTCATCGCCGGGTTCGGGCACGAGCAACAGGCTTTCGGCGACCACCGTCAGCGTCGCGACCGCGCGATCGTCCGTTGCGTTATCACGCGAATAAAACCAGATCGCGAGACCGGCCCGCGCGCGGTCACCGTTCTGAGATGAAATTGCGGCCAGTTCATCGATGGAACCGAACACTGAAGCGTCCACCTCCGCCGCCGTGAATTGCCGTTGCAATTCCTCCCGCCCAGCCCCGACCACCAGGAACGGACCGCGGCCGAATCTCTGCGCGATTAACTGCGCAAAGCCGGATGGCAAAGAATGAGAGCGCGGCCGCAACACAA
>DATILK010000408.1:0-3755 GCA_035476555.1 Chthoniobacterales bacterium
TGGAACGCCCGTTTCAATCTCGCCGAGATTCCGTTCCTGCGAAAAGACTGGGCGGAAGCGCGGAAACGTTTTGAAGGGCTGCTCCAAAGCGGCACCTCGGAACTGCAGGGCGACGCCGCGCAGCTGATCCAATACAAAATTCTCCTGACCTATCTGCTCGAAGGGAAAGAGAACATGGTCGATTCGATTCTCGCGAAATTTGAGCTCACGCCCGAAACGCCGGCGGTCACTTACTCGAACGCCGCGGTTGCGTTCCAGCATAAGAAGGAACAGGAAGCGAAGGATCTGATCGCGGCGGCGGAGAAGAAATTTTCGCCGGCGCTGAACAAACTCTTCGCCGAATCGCTTTACGAAGTCGGCTGGATGCAAAAGCCGGCGGGCCAGACTCGCGTGGCGCTTGAGCTGACCACGGCGGCAGAGAAAGCCGCGAAGGCGAAGGCGATCGCACAGGAAAAATTCGAAGCGGCCGAGCAAGCCTTCCAGCAACGCGATTACACAGCAGCGAAGAAACTGATCGACGAAGCGGACGCGGCAGATCCGAACCAGCCGCCGACGGTTAATCTGCGCGGCGAAATTCTATTGGCGCAAAAAGATTTCGACGGCGCCGAGAACGCGTTCAAGCAGGCGGCGAAGATCGATCCGAAATTCCGGGAAGCGCAATACAATCTGGCGCAGATCCCGTTCAAGAAAAAGGAATACGCGAAGGCGCGTGATCGTTTCGAAGCGCTCTTCAACAACACGCCGTCGCCCGGCGGCGACAAAAACCAGGCGGCGCAGATCATCAAATTCAAGATTTTCCTGACGCTTTTGCTCGAAGGCAAAGACGCCCGTGCCCAAAAGATGATGGAGCAATTCCAATTCACGGGCGACACGCCGGCGCTTTACTACGCGCAAGCCGCTTGGGAGTTCAAACACAACAACACGGCCAAAGCCAATGATTGGATCGTGTCGGCGAAGAAAATTTATTCGCCCGCGCTGAACATGGTGTTTGCCGATTCATTTTACGATGTCGGCTGGCTCCAGCCGGCGCAGAACGTTGCGGCCGCGCCGGTAACGCCACCGAAGGAAGTCGCGAAGAACGAAACCGCGCCGCCGTCGATCGAGCCGAGCCCGATCCCAGCGCCGGCTCTCGCATTGAACAAGCTGCCGAAAGCGCCGGAGATCTTGCCGAAGACAGAATTGACCCAGCCGCTGGCGAAAAATGAAATAACGCCCGGCCCGCTAACGACGAATTCGCCGAGCGTTGAGATGCCTTCGGCCGCAAATGCGTTGCCGTCCGAGACCCGCGCGCCGTTGCCGAAGGAACCCGAGACGACGCAGCCTGCGACAAGTCCCGCGACGTCGACAGCGATGACCGAACAGAGTCCGGCGACCGAGCCCGCGACATCGAACGCGGTGACGCAGCAGAGCCCCGCCACTTCGCCGGCGAACAAACAACCGGCGCCTCCGACGAACGTCGTTTCCACGCCGGCTACCGTCCTCGCACCCTCGACTGTGCAAGAGCGCAGCGTGACGGAGAGCATGGATCGTTTTAACGCCAATAATTTGCTCGTCGGCGGTTTGTTGCTGGCGGGAGTGCTGCTGATCGTCTGGGTTGTGTTTTCAGAATTTCGCCGTCGCATGAGCGTCTCGGTCTATCGCTCGCCGGCGCCTGCCAGCGGCCCGAGCTTTGATGCGGTGGAATCTGAAACTCCAGTCGAGAAAATGGCCGCGCCGAAACGTCTGGCCGGCGGACCGCCGCAAGTTTCGTTGCACCTGAAAGCGTCGGAGCCTTCCGTCCGCCGAGGCGCGGTTCCATTCAGCAAACAGAACCGGCCCTTCGGAACGAATGGCGGGACAACAACGGTTGGGCAAGCTGTCGAGAATTTAATTCCGCGCGCGGTGGTGCCAGCGGCGGAGCCGAAAATGGAACCGGTCGAGATGCCGTTCATCGAGCCGGTTGCCGAGGTCATGCCGGAACCGAAAAAGCCGGAGCCAATTTTCGAAGAGCCCTTTGTCGAAAGTGTTTCCGAGCCGATGACCGAAGTCGCGGAATTCAGTTCGGTCGGCGAACCGAAAGTCATCGAGGAACCGCCTCAGGTGATTGAGAAGTTCGAAGAAATTCCGGCCTCTTCAAAAGAGGAACCGGTCTTCGCGGAAACCCCGGTCTGGAGCGAGCCCGCCGCGCCGGAAGCGGTCTGGACGCCGGTGAGTCCCGAGCCTGCCTGGACTCCGGTTGCATTCGAACCGGCAACGCCCGTGTTCGAAGCTCCGGCGCCGGAACCGGTCGCCGAGACGGCGGCGTTCGTTGAATCCGTGAGCGAGCCGGTTGTTATCGAGCCCGAGGTCGCGCCGGTGACGCCAGAATTTTCCGTCGAGGAACCAGTTGCACAAGGGCCGCCCATCCCGTATCAAGTTCCCGCGTTTGAAACCGATTCGCCCATGGCCGAAATCACCAAACCGGAACCGGAAGAGCTTCCCGCGCACCTCGCCAAAGGCGTCGTCGCCGGAACTTCGATGGCCGGAGTGGGTGCGCTTCGCCATTCCGTAGAATCGCCCTCGTTCGCGCCACAAGTCATATCCACCGAGCCACTGGCTCAGCAGCCAACAACACCAGCTACCATGCCTCAACCGAACCAACCAACACCCGCCCCTTCGATTCGTCCCAGCCCAATGACCGGGGGCGCACCTCAAATGCAAACCTCCGGTATGCAAGCCCCGGCTCCCAGCGGAATGCAGACCGCCGTGCAACTGACTTTCTCGTTCGAGATCGCATCGCTTCAGTTGACGCCGAGCTTCAAGATGGGCGCGCTTCAACTCAAGCCGACCTCGAAGATCGTCACCATGCGCCTCGCGCCTTCGCAACAGCCGCAGCCGGCGATGAATCTCCAAGTCACTTTCGAGATCGCGACCGTCCAAGCGGCGGGCGGCGGCATCGGCCAGATCCGGCTCACGCCATCGCAGCAGCAGCGCCCGAGCGTCATCAGCTCGCCGGCGTTCAATATCGCGGGACTGCAATTGCTTTCCGGTTCGGAGAGCGGCGCCGTGCAATTGACGCCGTCGCAACAGGGACAGGCTTCGGTCCACGTGACCGGCCGGTTCCAGATCGCGACCGTGGAATTTTCACCGTCGTTCGAGATCGCGTCGCTCGTGTTGAACGCGACGTCGAAGAGCGTGTCCGTGCAGTTGCCGGGCGCGGGACCGAGCGCCGTCGAAGGTGCGCCCGTGTTCGACATCGCCAACGTGCAGATCACCGGGAACGGCGAGATCGGCATGATGCAGTTGAACGCCCAGGGCGCCGCGCCGAAGGCCGCCTAAGCGCAGCGAAAACCAGTTTAGCGAACGAGGAGGCAGCGATGCCTCCTCGTTTTGCGTACGCGAATTACTTTTTCGCGAACCGGCCGCGATTCAGCGATCTCAAATTCGCCGGGATAAACTCGCCGTCCTTGCGGATCAGTTTGCCGTCGAAATAAACTTCGCCGCCGCCGTAGTCCGGCCGTTGAATACAAACCATGTCCCAATGGACCTGGCTGCGATTTCCGTTATCGGCGTCTTCGTAAGCCTGACCCGGCGTGAAGTGAAACGAGCCCGCGATTTTTTCGTCGAAGAGAATGTCGCGCATCGGGTGAAGCACAAACGGATTGAACCCGAGGGAAAACTCGCCGATGTAACGCGCCCCCGGATCGGAATCGAGGATCTTGTTTAGCTTCTCGGAATTGTTGCTCGTCGCTTTCACAACTTTTCCATCATTGAACTCGAGGCGGATGCTGTCGAAC
>DATILK010000409.1:0-4336 GCA_035476555.1 Chthoniobacterales bacterium
GCGCCGGATCCGCGAGCCGAAATCGTAGCGCTATTCGTAACGCAAAGCGTCGATCGGATCGAGCTGCGCAGCCTTTCGCGCAGGATAAAACCCGAAGAAAATACCGACGCCGGCGCTGACTACGAACGCGAGAATGATCGAGCCTGGCGAGATGAGCGACGACCAGTTCTTGAGAATCGCGATGACTTTCGAAGCCACGATGCCGCTGATGATCCCGATAATGCCGCCCACCACGCTGAGCGTCATCGCTTCGATCAAAAACTGAGTGAGAATATCGCGCCCATGCGCGCCGACGGCCATGCGCGTGCCGATTTCGCGCGTCCGCTCCGTCACACTCACCAGCATGATGTTCATGATCCCGATTCCACCGACGACGAGCGAAATAACAGCGACGCCAGCCAGCAGCGCCGTCATTGTTTCGGTGGTCGCGGTCGCAGCTGCCGCGATTTCTTCCTGGGTCCGCACCGTAAAATCATCGTCGCGCCCTTCCCGGATGTTGTGGCGCTGTCGCAAGAGCGCGATGATTTGCTGCTGCGCCGGCGCGAGATCGCGCGGGCTCGCGACCTGCGCGTTGATATTGCGCAACGTCGTCCCGCCGCCGAGCACGCGTTTCATCGCACTGGTGTAAGGCATGATCACGATGTCGTCCTGGTCGGTTCCTTGCGAGCTGAGTCCTTTCGGAGTGAGGACTCCGAGAATCTGGAATGGCACATTCTTGATGCGCAGCACCTGCCCAATCACATCTTCGCTTCCGAAAATTTGGGTAGCCGTCGTGCGGCCGACGACGCAGACCTTGTTCGCGCTTCGCACATCTTGTTGGGTGAACGGCGCGCCATCGGAGAGCGCCCATTGCCGCAGATCGAAATACTCAGCCGACTCTCCGTAAATGCGCGTGAACCAGTTTTGATTTCCCGACGCGACTTGCGCCGTCGAAACCACTTCTTCGCTCACCAGCGTGACCTGCGGAACTTCACGCCTGATTGCTTCGGCGTCGTCGATCTTGAGCGTTCCAGCGCCTCCCCAGCCGGTCCGAATTCCGCTCGCCGTCGTGCTTCCGGAAAAAATTAGAATGATATTCTCGCCGAGGCCGGCAATCTGCGCTTCGACCTGCGCTTTCGCGCCGTTGCCGATACTGACCATCGCGATCACCGCGCCGACGCCGATGATGATGCCGAGCGCGGTCAGCGCGGACCGGAGTTTATTCCGACGCAAAGCGCGCGCTGCGATTTTGAAAGTCGAGGCGAGCCGCAACCGCCGCGCAAAATTTTTCGAAGTCATACCGCCACCTCCAATACATCCTCGGCCGAGATCCGCTCCAGCTCAGCGACCGCGTTCAATCGGTTTTGGACAACGATGTCGTTCCGCACCAGACCATCTTTCATCACGATATTGCGGCGCGCGTAGGACGCGATGTCGGCTTCGTGCGTTACCATGATGATCGTAATTCCCTTCTCGTTCAGCGACTGAAAAATTCCCATCACTTCCCCGCTCGTTCGACTATCGAGATTTCCGGTCGGTTCGTCCGCGAGCAGCACTTCAGGATCGTTGATGAGCGCCCGCGCGATCGCGACGCGTTGCTGTTGTCCACCGGAGAGCTGGCTCGGGGTGTGGTCACCGCGCCCTTCGAGGCCGACGGAAGCGAGCACTTGCTCCGCTTTGTCGCGCAACTGCACGTTGGTCAACGCGACGTTCGAATAGAGCAACGGCAGCTCGACATTTTCCAGTGCCGAAGTGCGTGCGAGCAGATTGAAATTTTGGAACACGAACCCGAGTTTGCGATTGCGCACGTCCGCCAATTCGTCGCGGCTGAGCGACGACACGTCTTCGCCATCGAGAAAATAACGGCCGGCAGTCGGCCGATCGAGACAACCGATGATATTCATCAACGTCGATTTCCCCGAGCCGCTCGAACCCATCAGCGCGACGAACTCCCCCGAACCGATCTCGATCGTCACGCCGCGCACCGCCTGAACTTCCACTTCGCCTGTCTTGTACGTTTTTCGAACCTCATCGAGTCGAACGGCCGCGCTCGAAGAATCATTCATCGCGCGCTAAAACCGTCGCGGGCCGCCGCCGAAAGGATTGCTCGCCGGCGTGGGTGCAGCGCCGTTCTCCGTCATGCCGGTCACAACGCGGTCCCCTTCCTTCAAGCCTTCTAAAACTTCGGTCGTCACCCCGTCGCTGATTCCCGTTTTGATGGTGACCGCGGTCGGCTTCGATGACCCGGACGCCAACACATACACCGTCCGTTCTACTCGCCGCTCGGGCCGATTACCCCCGGGCTTGTTTCCACCCCCTGCTTGCCGTGGCCCGGCGGATTGCTCGCGCTTCGGCGCAGCGGTCGGAGTTTGGTCCGGCATTCGGAATCGTAGCGCGCTGTTTGGAATTTTTATCGCCTCATCCCGATGCGCCGCGACGATGGAAACGTTCGCCGTCATTCCCGGTTTCAATTTCTGGTCCGGATTGTTGACCCCGATGACCGTGTCGTAGGTCACGACGTTCTGGACCGTGATCGGCGCGTTCCGCACCTGAGTGACTTTCCCCTGAAACGTCCGCGCCGGAAACGCATCGACGGTAAAATTGACGTCTTGATCTACCGCGACGCCGCCCACGTCCGCCTCGGCGACGTTCGCGTCGATCTGCATTTTCGCGAGATCGTTCGCGATCGTGAAAATGACCGGCGCCTGCAAACTCGCGGCCACGGTTTGACCGACATCGACGTTGCGCGAGATCACGATGCCATCGATCGGCGACGTGATCGTGCAATGATCGAGATCCGCTTGCGTTTTTTGGAGCGCGCCTTCCTTGATCTTCACGTTCGCTTCGGCCTGGTGCAGGTTGGCCGTGGCCTGGTCGAGATCCGACTGCGCGGAATTTTGTTTCGCGACCAGCGCCCGGGTCCGTGCTTCGTTGAGTTTCGCGAGCTCGAGCGCGGCTTGCGCATTCGCCAAATCGCCTTCGGCTTGATTCACGTTCGCCTGGAAAACGACCGGATCGATCTGCGCGATTACCTGGCCGGCTTTGACGGTCGAATTAAAATCAGCGAACAGCTTCTGGATGTTGCCTGAGACTTGGCTGCCCACTTGGACGTTCTGAACCGGGTTCAACGTCCCGGTCGCCGTCACCGCCTGCGTAATTGGACCCTGCGTCACCGGCGCCGTTTGATACACCACGTCCGAGCCGCTCGCGCAACGGCGCAGCAGCAGCGCTGCCGCGATCAAGACTACGGCGGCAACGGCAAGCGGAATGGGTTTCTTAAACATGTTGGGCGTGACAGAATCATGATCGGAGTTGGTCTTATTACAACTGCCGTCGCAATCCGAAATTGCGTTTGGTTTTTGCCCTCCCCGCCGCTCGCCGCCCTTGACCCGAATTGTTTCGTGGAAACGGCGAATTTGCCGAGATTCTAAGACTGACACCTTTTCGCCTTCCCCAGAATTAGCCTATTCAAGAAAGGCTCAAAATAATTTTCTAGGAATTGCTCCAGCCTCTCGCGCGCGGGCCGCGATATTCATCCGGCAGAATTGGTGACAAACCGGAAGATATTCCCTACGACCGGTTCGCGGCGATTCGCCACGACCAAGCAGATGATAAACCGCTCCACGGGGAACTCGATCCGACCCTTGCGAGCCATCCCGCAAAACTACTCTGCCGGGTTGAGCGGCGTCTACTCAAAAATAGCGAGAATCACAGACTGACCCTTCTGCCCTTCCTTTCCCATTCCCGTCGTAGAAGTACGGATAACCGAAAGCATCATACTCGTATTGCTCCACGATGTTCCCAAAGGCATCGGTCTGGAGCGTGCAATGGCCGCTCGCATCGTAATGGAAATACCGAATCCAGTCGTTCGGCGGCGTGATCTGCGCCGGCACTTCGTCCACTCTGGCTCCATGGACGTATTGGCGTTGCGCGTCGCTAGCACTGGACCCTTCCTGGATCAGGTTCCAGCCATCGTAGTAGTAATAGGTCGCCGGGTTACTGCCAGGCGGTGGCACCAGGTTCCCATCGCTCGGCAACGGCGCTACCCAGCGTTTCACGCAGCGCCCCAGCGGATCGTAACCGAAGAACATCCAGTTAGGCGCAAGCGCATTGCTCGTGGCCAGCATCGGCTGGTTCAACGCATTGTAGCCGGCCGTGATGTTCCCATCCTGCATTAACACTACATTGGCGTGTCCCAGCGAGTCACGCCATCCGTTAATATTGTTTATCGTAATTGGTCGTCGTCCCCCAGTGCTGGGGATCGTTCCAGGGATAATTGTTTTCCCAACTCAGATACTGGTTAAGCCCGTTGTCTTGCCGCAAAAAGTGCATCCACCCTTTGTTCTGGACGTAGTTC
>DATILK010000410.1:0-3886 GCA_035476555.1 Chthoniobacterales bacterium
CCCAATCGACCGCGATTCCGGCGTTCCTTAACCCAGCGGGCAAAGCCATCGAGATAAAGATAAATGACCGGCGTGGTGTAGAGCGTGAGAAATTGCGAGAGTAGCAAACCGCCGACAATCGAAATGCCGAGCGGCCGGCGCAGTTCACTGCCCGTCCCATGTTCGAGCGCGAGCGGTAACGCGCCGAGCAATGCCGCCGCCGTCGTCATCATGATCGGGCGAAACCGCAGCAGACACGCCTGGTAAATCGATTCTTCCGGAGACATGCCTTCGTTGCGTTCCGCTTCGAGCGCGAAATCGATCATCATGATCGCGTTCTTTTTCACGATCCCGATGAGCAGGATGATGCCGATGAGCGCGACGAGCGAAAAATCGATCCGGCAAATCATAAGCGCGAGAAGCGCGCCCACGCCGGCTGAGGGCAACGTCGAGAGAATCGTGATCGGGTGAATGTAGCTTTCGTAGAGAACGCCGAGCACGATGTAGATGACGACGATCGCCGCGAGAATCAGGAACGGTTCGCTCGTGAGCGAAGAACGAAATTCCGCCGCGGCACCGGTGAACGTCGTCGCGACCGTATCCGGCAAACCGATTTCCTGTTCCGCCTTTTGAATGGCGGGAATCGCGTGGCTGAGCGAGCTGCCGGACTGGAGATTGAACGAGATCGTAGCGGCGGGAAATTGTCCCTGGTGCGGAATGGAAAGCGGCGTGTTGCTGACTCGCATCGTGGCAAACGCGCTCAACGGCACCGGCGCGCCCGTGCTCGATTTCACATAAATCTTGTCGAGCACTTCGGGCGACGAGCGGAAGTTTGGTTCGACTTCGAGAATGACGCGGAACTGATTCAGCTGCGTGAAAATAATCGAGACCTGGCGCTGGCCGAACGCGTCGTAAAGGGTGTCGTCGATCGCCTGAGTCAGGACGTTCAGGCGCGACGCCTTCTCGCGATCGACGTCGACGTTGAGTTGCAGGCCGTTGATCTGTTGATCGCTCGCGACGTCGCTCAGCTCCGGCAATTGCCCGAGCTTTTGCACGAGTTTCGGCGTCCACTCAGCCAGCTCGGCCGCGTCGGCATCCTGCAAAATGTATTGGTATTGGGTGCGACTGACGCGGGCGTCGATCTGCAAATCCTGGGCGGCCTGCATGAAAAGCGAGACGCCTTCCACGCCGCGGGTGGCGTTGCGCAATCGCGAAATAATTTCCTCCGCGCTCCCGCCCCGCTGATTGTGCGGCTTGAGCACAATGTAAACGCGCGCGGTGTTCACAGTCGCGTTTACCGTGCCGGCTCCGACGGAAGCGGAAACGCTCGAGACATCGGGATCTTTGCGGACGATGTCAGAGATGGCGTGGACGCGTTCCGCCATCGCCTTAAACGAAATGTTTTCGGCCGCGTCGGTCACGGCGACGATCACGCCGGTGTCCTGTTGCGGGAGCAGACCTTTCGGAATGATGATGTAGAGCAGAATCGTCGCGACGAGAGTAGCGAACGCGATAATCAGCGTTCCCTTTTGATGCGCGAGGACCCAGCGCAACCCGCGTTCGTAGAGGTCGCGGAAACGGTCGAAGAAATTTTCGGTCCAAACCAGGAAGCGGCTTTGCTTCGAGTGTTCGTCCTCCTTTTCCGAGCGCAACAATTTCGCGCACATCATTGGCGTCAGCGTCAGCGAAACAAACGCCGAGACGACAACCGCCACACTAAGCGTGATGGCGAATTCGCGGAACAAACGCCCGACGATCCCGGTCATGAACAAGAGCGGAATAAAAACCGCGATGAGCGAAACGCTGAGCGACACAACGGTGAACCCAATCTGGCGCGCGCCTTTCAACGCCGCTTCGAACGGCGGATCGCCCATTTCGATGAAGCGCACGATGTTCTCGATCATCACGATCGCGTCATCTACGACGAACCCCGTGGAGATCGTCAGCGCCATCAATGACAAATTGTCGAGGCTGAACCCCGCGAGATACATGATGCCGAACGTGCCGATGAGCGAGAGCGGCAGCGCCACGCTGGGGATGACCGTTGCCCAGAGTTTGCGCAGGAAAACGAACATCACCATGACGACGAGCACGACGGTGAGGAGGAGCGTGAACTGCACATCGGTCACCGAGGCGCGGATCGTTTCCGTGCGATCGGCCAGGATGGAAACCTTCACCGACGGCGGCAGCGTGCCGGTCAGGCGCGGCAACAATTGCTTCACGCGATCGACAGTCTGAATGATGTTCGCGCCGGGCTGCCGCTGAATGTCGAGCAGGACAGCGGCGTGCTCGCCGTTTTTCGAGCCGACCCACGCGGCGAGCTGATCATTCTCGACGCTGTCGATGATGTTGGCGATATCGCCGAGGCGAATCGGCGCGCCGTTTTTGTAGGCGACGATGATCGGCTTGTAAGCCTCAGCGGAAAAAATCTGATCGTTCGAGCCGATCGTGAACGACTGCTGCGGCCCGTCGAAGCTGCCTTTCGGCGCGTTCACATTCGCCTGGCCGAGAATCGTGCGGACGTCTTCGAGGCTCAGTTTCAACGACGAGATGGCGGCGGGATTCACCTGCACGCGCACAGCCGGTTTTTGATTTCCCTGGATCGTGACGAGGCCGACGCCGGTGACTTCGCTCAGCTTTTGCGCGAGGAGCGTGTCCGCAAAATCGTTGACGCGATCGAGCGGCAAACTGTCGGACGTGATCGAAAGCGTAAGGATCGGCGTGTCGGCCGGGTTGACCTTGTTGTATTTCGGCGGGTTCGGCAGATCGCGCGGGAGAAATCCGCCGGCAATGTTGATCGCAGCCTGGACGTCCTGCGCGGCGACGTCGATCGGGCGATCGAGGACGAATTGGAGCGTGATCGTCGATGTTCCAAACGAGCTCGTTGAATTCATCGAGGCCAGCCCGCTGATCTGGCCGAACTGCCGCTCGAGCGGTGTCGTGATCGACGACACCATCACGTCCGCGCTGGCGCCGGGATAAAGCGTCGTCACCTGGATCGTCGGGAAATCGACCGTGGGCAGCGCCGAGATCGGGAGCAATTTGTAGCCGAGCAATCCGAGCAAAATCACGCCGATCATCAGGAGCGACGTCGCGACGGGCCGGCGAATGAAAGGCTCGGAAATGTTCACGATTTCGTCGGCTTCGGTGATTTGTTGCGCTGCGGTTTCGCCGGCGAGTTTTGGTCGGCGGTCTGCGCTGCGGGGCTGGTCATTTCGACATGCGCACCCGGCTGCAATTTGTATTGGCCATCAACGACCACGTCCTCGCCCGGCTTCAACCCATCATCGACCACGGTCTGGTTGTTTTCCGTCTGCGCGACTTTGATCGCGCGCATCTCCGCGGTGTTGTCCGGTTTGATTACGTAGGCATACGTCCCCTGCGGTCCGCGCTGAACGACGCTGGCCGGAATGACCGTGGCGCCTTTCTTTGTCGTGAGAATGAGGCGCGCGTTCACAAATTTTCCCGGCCACAATTTCAGGTCCTCGTTCGGAAACGTCGCCTTGAGTTTGATCGTGCCGGTCGCCTGATCGATCTCGTTGTCCACCACCGCGAGCTTGCCTTCGCCGAGCGGTGTCGTGTTCCCGCGATCGAACGCCGCGACCTTCAACTCGCCTTGCGACTCAGTCTGACTCGTCACCTGCTGAAGATTTTGCTCCGGCAACGTGAAGACGACGGAAATCGGTTTCAGCTGGGTGATGACGACGAGGCCGTTCTGGTCGGAGGCGTGGACGAGATTGCCGACGTCGACCTGGCGAATGCCGATCCGTCCATCGATCGGCGATTTGATAGAGCAGTAATCGAGATTGACCTGCGCGGCGGCGGCGGCGGCTTGCGATTTTTGCGCGTTCGCGACGGCGGTGTCGTAATCCTGCGCCGCGACCACATTTCTCGCGCGCAGATCGGT
>DATILK010000411.1:0-5241 GCA_035476555.1 Chthoniobacterales bacterium
GCGAGCCGGCTCGCGGCGCCAGCAATTCCACCGATTCGCTCACGAGCACCGGACGATGATAAGTGAAGTCCTCCATTTCCTGGGCCGCCTCCTCGACCTCGAGCGGTCCGGTCGTGAACCAGATTGGTCGCTCGAACAGCAGTGCGTTAATCATTTTCGAAAGACGTTCCCTACAGCCCGATCACACCGGCCACGTGTTGGTAAGTGGCCGTTTCTTCCTCGTGTGCGCGCTTCCATTTCTGTAGATTCCAAATCTCAAATCGGCCGCGATTTCCCACGAGCGCGACCTCGCCTTTGAGGCCGAGCTTGCGGCACATGTCTTCCGGCAGAACGAGGCGGCCTTGCCGATCCGAAGTTCCGTGCTCCGCGCGCGAATGGAGATGACGCAAAAAAATCCGGCTGTCCCGGGGCGAAACCGAACTGTGGGCTTCGGCGCGCGCGCTCATCCGGGAAAACTCCTCCTCCGACATGACCAATAGAAATTGGTGCTGCGGTTCCGGAAGAATAATGAACTCTTCGCTGCCTTCGCCGCGCCAGCGGGAAGGGATTGTGATCCGGTTCTTTTCGTCAATGGCGTGACGGAATTCGCCGGCGAAGAATTTCTGTGGTTGCGAGGTAACGTCCATACGCCAGCGGATAGGTGTGCCATTTCAATCCACTTCCCTCCACTTCTAACCACCTCGCGTGCCAGGGGTCAATCAAAATTAATGGTCGTTGCCCCCTTTTTTCCGCCTCGTAAACTGACCCATGTTTCATCGCGCGCTTTGCGCTCTCTTTCTCGCCGCCGCTTTAGGTTTTCTTTCAACCGCCCGCGCTCAGCTCGCGACCGCTACGCCCGACCCGGTTCGCGTCACCGTTTCGATGAACGCAGACGGCACTCAGACGACTTACGAATTCGATTCGCCGCATCATCGCGCCACCGCGACGACCACCGGAAAAGACGGAAAGGTAGTCGGCCGAATCCGTTACACCCTCGACGACGAAAGCCGTTTTGCGAGTGGTGAAGTCTATGGGCCGGACAGCAAACTGCGTTTCAAGACTCTATATAAGTACGACGCCGCCGGGAAACTCACCCAGGAGACTCAGCTCGGGCCGGATGATTCCGTCCGGAACAAAATCGTTTACGCCTACGACAAGAACGGGAAGCAGACTGGCTATTCGGTTTACGATGCGTCGGGCAAATTACTCCGGCAGACGCCGGGCGCTGCGCCGCGGGCCACGGCATCGCCGAGGAAGAAGTAGCGCGGGCTCCCGGCTTGCCACGAGGGCGAAAGACGGCTAAGACAACAGCCAATGGTCGACTACATCCAGAAGGGGGGCTTGCTCATGTGGCCCATCCTGGCGTGCAGCGTCATCGCCATCGCGGTTTTCGCGGAGCGGCTACTCTATTTGCATCGCGCCAGTATTCACGTGGGCGAATTTCTCCAAGGGCTTTCCAATCTTCTTCAGCGCCGCAATTTCGCCGAAGCGCTCCATGAATCCGCAGGCACTCCCGGACCGGTCGCGCGCGTGATTCACGCTGCAATCATCCGACACGACGCGCCGCGCAACGAACTGCGGGAGATCGTCCAGGAAGCGGGGCAACTTGAAGTGCCGAAGCTGGAGCGTTTCCTCGGCGTGCTGGCGGCGATCGCTTACACGGCGCCGCTCCTTGGTTTGCTCGGGACCGTGACCGGGATGATCGACGCGTTCGGCACGCTCTCGGCGAATGGCGGTTACGCGACCGTCACCGAATTATCGAACGGCGTTTACAAAAGTTTGCTGACGACCGCGGCTGGCCTCGTCGTCGCGACCCCGACTTTCATCGCCTACTCTTATTTGTCATCGCGCGTGAACACGCTCATGCACGAAATGGAACGCGCCGGCATTGAAGTCGTCCACATGCTGAGCGATCGCGGGCCGCAAGGCGACATCATCACCTTCCAGGCGCCGGCGGCGGAACGGGAAGCGCGTTAGTTGTTCGGCCGGCTGGCCGTAGGCATGAAGCTTTCCCGGACGAAAGAACATCACTTCGGCTGGCTCGCGGCGATCCCGCTGCTCGACGTCACGTTTCTGCTGATCTTCTTTTTGCTCCTCAGCTCGAATTTTATTCTTCAGCCCGGCATCTCGGTTTCGGTTCCGCTCTCGCGCTTCACGCTCGGCCCACAGATCAATCCGGAAATCATCAGCATCTCGGGCGGCGCGCCGCCGGCGATTTATTTTCGCGATCAAAAGGTGACGGTCGAACAACTGGGCCCGTTACTGGATCAGGCGAAAAAGGAATCGCGGCCGGTCATTATCAAGGCCGATCGGCTGACGCCGTATTCGCTCGTCGTCGAAGTCGCGAATCTTTCGCTCGAACGCGGTATCAGTTCTGTTGCGCTCGCCACCACGCCGCCGAAATGAATACGGCGAACGATTTGGTTTTCGGCTGGGAAAGACCAGGCCGCGGGAAATGGACACTCAGCGGATTTCTCCTCGGCTCGCTCGCCGTTCACGCGTTCGGCTTTTATCTTTTTCAAATCGTTTATCCGCCGGCGGTCGCGCTCCTGCCTCCGCCCGGCCGCATCAGTTTGATCGCGCCGAACTCGGACGAAAGCCGGCAAATTCTGCGCTGGATCGAAGCCGAAGATCCGGCGCTCGCTTCCACGACGTTGCCGGCGCCTAACGCAAAAGGGCTCGTCATGCCGACCATTCAACACGCGCCATCATATTTGGGTCGCCAGCCCGCGCTGAAAGATTTGCCGCCTGCGCCGCCAGTTGTACGAATTCCGAGCGCGCGTCCTCCAGCTCCGGTCGAGAAACCGGCGGCAACGACGCAATTAGTCACCCGCCCCGTCGCAACCGTCATCCGCTTTTCGCCGCAGTTCGTCTCGCTGATTTCGCCGCAAACGCCGGAGCTGAAATTCATCGCTTCCACCCGCGAGGCGCTCGAGCCGGCGCGTTTCATGATCGCGGTGAACGACAAAGGCGAGGTCCGTCATTGTTTCCTCCAATCTTCCTCGGGCGACGCAGCCCTCGACGAACAAGCGCGAAAATATATCGCCGCCTCCCGCGTGCCCGCCGTCCGCAACTTACCGGACTTCGCGCCCGGTTCCTTGACCTGGGGCAACGCGACTGTGGACTGGGGTAACGATATCGCCACGACTGCGGTCAGCCCCGCTCCGACCACGCCGTGATCCCAGTCAGCCTTTCCGCACTGGTCACGATCTATCTGCTGGTTTTTCTTGCGGCGGTTTTTCTCCTCTGGATATTCGGAGAGTGGAATCGCCGCCGTCGCGAGCGTCGCGCTTTGCGCTATCGACTGCGGTGCGTGATTTGCGCGTTCGAATTTGAAGATCGAACGGACGCTTTGCTTCCGCGGTGTCCACGGTGCGGAAGTTTGAACGAACGTTTTAGACCGGAGCAAATTTAATCATGGGAATGTGGATCGGCCGCAATCGCAAAGCTCGCGTTACTTATGGGTTCGACGAGATCGCTCTCGTCCCGGGACGCGTGACCATCAATCCGAATGAAGTCGACACGACGTTTCGGATTCCGAGACGCGATGCTGGACCGATCGAGTTGAAGATCCCGATCCTGGCCAGCGCCATGGACGGCGTGGTCGACGTGAAGTTCGCCATCGCGATGAGCAAACTGGGCGGCCTCGCCGTTCTCAATCTCGAAGGCGTCCAGACGCGCTACAAAAATCCGCAGGAAGTTTTGCAGAAGGTCGTCGAGACCGACAAATCCGAAGTCACCGCGTTGCTCCAGAAAATTTATCAGGAACCGGTCCAGGAAGATTTAATCGCGGCGCGCATCAAACAGATCAAGGACAGCGGCGCCATCGCGGCCGTCAGCTCGATTCCACAGAAAGCCGATCAGTTCGGCCGGATCGCGCAGGAGGCGGGCGCGGATGTGTTCGTCGTGCAAAGCACCGTCTCGACCGTGCGCCACGTTTCGTCGGAATATAAATCGCTCGAGCTGGAAAAATTTTGCCGCGAGATGCGCATCCCGGTTATCGTCGGCAACACGGTCGGCTTCGACGTTACCTTCGAGATCATGGAATGCGGACCAGCTGCAGTCCTGATCGGTGTCGGTCCCGGAGCCGCTTGCACTTCGCGTGGCGTTCTCGGTCTCGGCGTGCCGCAAGTCACGGCCACGGTCGATTGCGCCGCTGCGCGCGACGCCTATTTCAAAAAAACCGCGCGCTACGTTCCCATCATCACCGACGGCGGCATGAGCAAGGGCGGCGATGTTTGCAAGGCGCTCGCCTGCGGCGCGGACGCCGTCATGGTCGGGAGCGCGTTCGCGAAAGCGCACGAAGCGCCGGGCGCCGGTTACCATTGGGGAATGGCAACGCCGCATGCGAACTTGCCACGCGGCACCCGGATCAAAGTCGGCGCCACCGGTTCGCTGAAACAAATCCTCTTCGGTCCCGCCGAAGTCGATGACGGCAGCCAGAATCTCGTCGGCGCGATCACGACCTGCATGGGCAACGTCGGCGCGCGCGACATTCCCGAATTTCAGCAAACCGAAATTATCATCGCGCCGTCGATCAAGACCGAAGGAAAATTATTCCAGACCGTCCAGAGCGTCGGAATGGGAACACGCTAAGATACCAACGCGATGGACTTCGACCGCAGAGTCGTTATCACCGGCATGGGTGTCATCACTCCCATCGGCAACGACCTCGACACGTTCTGGCGCAATTTGCAGGACGGCGTCAGCGGGATCGATTGCATCACTTCGTTCGACACGACCGCGTATGATTGCCGAATCGCCGGCGAAGTCCGCAACTTTGAACCGAAGAATTATTTCAATAACCCGAAGGATGTCCGGCGGACCGATCGCTACACCCATCTCGCCATGGCCGCGGCAAAAATGGCAATGCAGGACAGCGGCGTCGACCTGGAGAAAGTAAATCGGCATCGCTTTGGCTCGATCGTCAGCAGCGGAATCGGCGGCCTGAAAACGCTCGAAGATCAGTACAGCACCCTGCTAACCAAGGGCCCGTCACGCGTCTCGGCCTTCACCATTCCGATGCTGATCAGCAACATGGCCAGCGGACTTATCTCGATGGAATATGGATTGCAGGGCCCGAACTTTTGCATCGTGACGGCGTGCGCGACTTCGAACAACGCGATCGGCGAATCGTGGCGAATAATCAAATTCGGCGACGCGGATATTTTTCTGGCCGGCGGTTCTGAAGCTTCCATCGTCGAACTCGGTCTCGCCGGATTTTCCTCGATGCGGGCCCTTAGCCGCCGCAATGACCAGCCC
>DATILK010000412.1:0-5896 GCA_035476555.1 Chthoniobacterales bacterium
CGTCATGGGTCTTGAGCGTGATCGTCTGCTCGGCGCCGGGCGATAATTGAACGTCGATCACGCTCGCTGGCCGCAGAATTTCCGCGCCGCCCTCACCGGCGCGACGGAGAACTTCTTCATCGAGCGTCGCGCGATCGAGCTGATACGACGGGAGCCTGACCTGATAACGGCCACCGAGCTCGCTCGCTTCCGAAAGATTCGTCACGTCCTCGTTGGCGAACCAGAAACGCAGACCCTGTTTCACGAGATGGTTCTCGTTGAGATATTGCGTGAGCCCGAGCACGCGTCCCATGAAGTAAGCGCTCACTTCGACCGTCGCTTCGCCGACGCGGCGCCCGAGCTTTGCCGTTTTCTCCACGATCAACAGGCGCAGCCCGGGATTCTGCTGCAGCAACAACATCGCCGTCGCCGAGCCGGAAAGTGCGCCACCGATGATCACGACATCGTATCTCGAATCGCTGTCTGAGTTCGCGGAATTCACGGCGAGAATCGAACGCCCATGATAACAAACTTCGCCCAGAAGCAAATTCTGTAGTGCTGTTCTTGGATTATTTCCCGCGCTGGCTTTCGCGGTTAATCGGCCGAATCAATAGCGGCGGGGCGCCACGAGCAACAGCCTGGTTCCCGGATGCAACGGCAGCCGAGAACGCCGGCCGCCACGCCCAGCACCGGCGCCACAAGATAAATCCAAAGGTTCGCAATCTGTCCGGAGACCAGCGCCGGGCCTAACGAGCGCGCCGGATTCATCGAGGCGCCGGTGATCGGTCCGGCGAACATGGCTTCGAGCGCAATCACCGAGCCGACGGCGATTCCGGCCGTGATTCCTTTCTCCCGCGCGCCGGTGGACACTCCCAGAATCACGAACATCAGCAAAGCGGTGAGGAGAACCTCGAGCACAAACGATTGCCACACGGAATCGGCAGGCAGCGTTGTACCGAGCAAGCGATTCTGCGGGAAAAGGAGGCGCATTACCCCGCTGGCGAGGAGCGCCCCGCCGCATTGGCTGGCGATATAAGGCGACACTTCGCGGCCGGGAAGACGCCGCGAGATCCAAAAGCCGATCGTGACCGCCGGGTTAATGTGCGCGCCGGAAATGTCGCCCAGCGTGTAAATCATCGCGAGCACGATCAGCCCGAACGTGAGCGCGATTCCGGCATGCGTCACGGCGCCGTGGCTCACCTCGTCAATGACGATCGCTCCGGTTCCGGCGAAGACGAGCGCGAACGTGCCGATGAATTCCGCCGCGAATTTCTTCATCTCAGATCGAATCGCCCGATGGGCCCGGACAAACTTCATCGCACCACGCCTCGATCCTGGTGCGAATCTGGTCGCGGATCTTTCGCACTTCGTTGAGCTTCGCGTCGTGGAACCCAACCAAAGTCGACGGATCGGGAAAACTCCAATGCAAGCGCTTGGTCACGCCGGGAAAAATCGGGCAGCGTTCCGCGCTGGTCTCGTCGCAGACCGTGATGACATAGCTGAACAACTTCCCCGCCTTGAAAACGTCGAAGACCGCCTGGGTTTTCTTTTTCGAAATATCGATCCCGACTTCGCCCATCGCCTCCACGACGAGCGGGTTGAGCGTGCCCGGCTCCAAACCGGCGCTCTCCGCTGCGAAGTGATCGCCGCAAATCTGGTTGAGCCACGCTTCCGCCATCTGGCTTCGGGCGCTGTTATGAATGCAGATGAAGAGGACGTTTTGTTTTGCCATATCGTTTCCGGTTGCGATCCGACTTGCGAAAAGCCGTCGCTCAATCGGCGCGCGCGAGCAAACTTGGTTCTTCCGGTGGAAGGAATGTGGCCAGCGGTTTGTCCGAGATGCGGACATGATCGCCGATGTGCACCAGACTGTAGAGCGCGATCACGTCCTTCGAGCGCATCCGGATGCAACCGTAACTCGCGCGCCGGCCGATGAGCCGTTCCTCGGCGGTTCCGTGAATGTAGATGCAGCGATCCCGGGCGTGAGCGGTCGTGCCGTCCATACCGCGCAGCCAGATCACCCGCGAAACGATCGCGTCGCGGCCCGGCGCATTTGCATTCACAATTTCGCCGGTTGCGTTGCGATTCTTGATCACTGCGCCGGCTGGCAAACGGTCGCCGATCTTTGCGCTAACGAAGGTTTGGCCCAAGGGCGTGCGGTAACTGCCGACCGCGTCGCCCGTCCCAAACTTTGAAGTCGAAATTGGAAAACGTTTCACCACCTTCCCCCACGCGATCAGCGCCAGTTCCTGGTCTGCGACGCTGACCACGATCTCTGGCGGACCTGCGGCGTGAACCTGAATCGCTATGACCAATCCGACCAGAGCCGCGGCGAGTTTGCCCTTGGACAACGTCATCACCGCGCGCTCTTCCGGGGCATGAGCAGCCGCACGTCTTCGATCAGCGAATCGATCTTGCGCAAATCTTTCCGGCGTCCTTTCTCCGGCTTCAGCTTCCGCTTTCGGACGTGGATCATCAGGTCGCGGATTTCGCTCAGCCGTTCGCGCGGCAATTCCTCGACCGGTTTGAGCGAGCCGAGCGCCGCCCGGCTTTCCGCCAGCTCGACCTCGAGCCGCAACGCATACGCGCGGACGGTTGCGCGCAGGTCGCGTCGCAATTTATCCAGCTCGTGCTCGAGAACGTGGAGTGGCGAAGTCTCTACGCCATTCGATCGCGAAGGCTTCTCGCGCTTCATATAGATCATGGCGCCGCCTCAACCGGCGCCACTTCCTGCGCCGGAGCCGGCGTCGTGAGCGCGTGCGGACAAAAACTGAGCAGCTCCATTTCGCCGTCGAAATTTTCCACCAGCGCCGAACAACTCTCGACCCAGTCGCCGCAGTTGTAGTAAGTCACGGCGCCGATCTGCCGAATACCCGCACTGTGAATGTGCCCGCAAAGGACGGCCTCGACGCCGTAGCGTTCGGCGTAACGAACGATCGCCGATTCGAATTCGCCGATAAAATTGACCGCGTCCTTCACCCGTTTCTTCGCATACGCGCTGAGCGACCAGTAGCCGAGCCCGAACCGGCGCCGGAAAAAATTGATCAGCGGATTGAGCCCGAGCAAAAACTGGTAGCCAAGGTCGCCGGCGAAGGCGAGCCAGCGCGCATTCTGCACCACGGTATCCAGCTCGTGACCGTGAATGACCAAAATGCGCCGGCCATCTGCGGTCGTGTGGATCGCCTGTTTCTCGATCGCGATGTGGCCGTAATAACCGCAGAATCCGCCGACGAATTCGTCGTGGTTCCCAGGGATATAAACGATCCGAGTTCCTTTGCGGGCTTTGCGGAGAAGTTTTTGGATGACGTCGTTGTGCTGTTGCGGCCAATAAATTCCGCGACGCATCTGCCAGCCATCGATGAGATCGCCAACGATGTAGAGCGTCTCGAATTCGTAATCGCGAAGGAATTGCAGCAGCGCTTCAGCGTTGCTCGTCCGCGTCCCGAGATGCACATCCGAGATCCACGCCGTGCGCAATCGCCGCGGGATCGGGGCGCGGACGACGCGCACATTTCGAAACCGCGACGATGAGTCTGCCGTCTCCATTACCCCGCAAAAATAGCAGGCGCGAACTCACGCCGACAAAGTGAGTTTTGTTACGTTTGTGTGGCAAAGGACAGACCGCGACAAACTTTCTTGCCTTCGCGAGATAAGCCGAAGAAGGTTAGCGCCAATGCAAGGAAGGCTTTCGGTTTTGCGCCGGCTCGTCGCCAGTTCGACCTGCGCCGCTTTCCTATCGGCCCTGGCTCTGAGTGCCTTGCCTCAATGGCACGAGCTTATCCATCCTGATGCGAAAGCGCCCTCGCATGAGTGCGCGGTAACGCTGATCGGCTCCGGCAATTATCAGCAGGCGACGCCCGCGCCTTTCCTGGCAGCTCCCGCGCCCGCCCTTCAATTTCGTTTCGTTCCGGCGTTGCGCCCAGTTTGGGTCGGTGCGCCATTTCTCGGCGCGCACATCTTCGAGCACGCGCCGCCAGGGCTCGCCTAGGCACGGCTCGGCCGCGTTCACGCGCGGAGTTTCGGCGTTCAGAATCATCGCGCGTTCCAGCACGGATCCCGTGCCCACAAAACCATTCCGGTCTCACTTCGCGAGCACCGGATCAACCCGCATTCACAAAATGATCTTCAAAAAATTTATCCATGAAAAAATTTCTTATTACTGCAGCAACGCTGCTCGCCGTTGCGAGCTTCGCGGCTGGGCAAGATGCCGTTCAACCAACGGCCTCATCCACACCGGCCGTCACGGCTGAGACTGATCGCGTCGTCGTTCAAAGTCAGGAACTAGATATTTCACGGGAACAAATTGTGCCGAGTCTCGGCGCCACCCGTTACACCGTCGGGCCCGACCGCCTGGATTCCCAGGCCCAGGGCGAAAACGCGTCGTTCAACCAAACCATTCTGCGCTTTCCAGGTGTGGCCCAGGATTCGTTTGGACAACTACACGTCCGCGGTGAGCACGCCAATTTGCAGTACCGCATCGATGACGTTCTCCTGCCCGAAAGCATTCCCGGTTTCGGCCAGGAACTCGAGACGCGCTTCGCCGATAACATCTCGCTCATCACGGGCGCGCTGCCGGCGCAATTCGGTTTTCGCAACACCGGTGTAATCGACATCCACACGAAAAGCGGGGCCGCCTTCCAGACAAGCGAAGCGTCCATTTACGTTGGCAGTTTCGACACGATCAAGCCGAGCTTCGAGTTCGGGAACGTGACCGGGAAACTTAGCTCCTATGTGTCGACGAGTTATCTGCACAGCGGCATCGGGATCGAGAATCCGACTGGGAGCAGCAACCCGATTCACGACGATACCGACCAGCACAAACTGTTCGGCTATTTCTCTTACATCTATGACGACACGAGCCGCCTCACGGTTCTCGTGAGTGGAAATCACAGCGACTTCCAGATCCCAAATAATCCCGGGCAAACGGGCGCCTTCACCGTCTTGGGAAGGTCGGATTTCGACTCGTCGAAACTCGACGAGAACCAGACCGAACAATCTTCCTACGCGATCCTCACCTACCAGAAGACAGCGGGCGATTTCAGCATGCAGGCGTCCATCTTCAACCGCTACAGCTCCGTATTGTTCCGGCCGGATGAAGTCGGCGATCTGATTTTCAACGGCGTCGCTTCGCGCGTGGATCGCGACATCGTCTCGAACGGGATCGAGTTCGATTCGAGCTATAAGTTGAACGACCAGCACACGCTTCGCGGCGGATTTCTTTTCAGCGAACAACACGCGACCGTCGGCACGGTCACGCTTGTGTTTCCGGTCGATGCGAACGGCAACCAGACGAGCGATGTCCCCATCCGAGTCGTCGATAACGGTCAAAAGTATGGCTACTTCTACGGCTTCTATTTGCAGGACGAATGGAAACCGTTCGAGCAGCTCACCATCAATTTCGGTGGGCGGCTCGATTTCGTGGATGCGTTCTCGAATGAGAACCAGCTCAGCCCGCGGATTAACGTGGTTTACGAACCCATCAAAGGCACTGCGATTCACGCGGGCTACGCGCGCTACTTCACGCCGCCGCCGCTGGAGAATGTCGATCAAAGCACGATTGCCAAATTCGCTGGCACCACGAACGCATCGGCGATCACCCAGAATTCGCCGGTAACCTCGGAGCGGGCGCACTACTTCGATGTCGGCGTGACCCAGAAAATCTCCGAAGGCTTCAACATCGGCATTGACGGGTTCTATAAGAGCTCGCACTCGACCCTCGACGAAGGCCAATTCGGCCAGGCCCTTATTCTTTCCTCGTTCAATTACAAGCGTGGCGAGATCTATGGCGGTGAGATTACTTCCAGCTACGATCACGGTCCGTTCTCGGCTTACATTAACGCCGGCTACGAATGGGCCCGCGGAACGCAGGTTAGCTCCGCCCAATTCCTCTTCGATCCCGATGAGCTGGCCTACATCA
>DATILK010000413.1:0-7790 GCA_035476555.1 Chthoniobacterales bacterium
TCATTGGAGCGATAACCGCGACTACCGCTGCGAGCGCCTTTTACCATCAACAAACGCCGACAATGACTCCGTCTTTGTCGCCAAGCGGAACCGGTTGGACCGGTCAAAGCATTCAGCTTCCACGTGGAGCTTCACCTACTCCAACGGCAAGCCCAACCGCCTCACCGTAGCAATTTTAGACACGTAAAAAGGGCTCTAACTGGGCAATTTGACCCACCTAAATCCCTCAAAACAAAGCCCTAAGGTTGGGACGGAGAAATCTGCTGCGCAACAGCCGAGATGTGGTATCATTGCCGCCCTATGGCTATTCTCAAGAAAAACGCATTTTCCCGTCGAGTTCCCGATCTTGTGACCGAAGAACTGGTTGCGGTGCTCTCCCGCCGTGCATCTTTCGAGTTCAAGCAACTCTTTGATATTGTGCACGAAAATCTGCGGGCGCGGAATGCGGCCAGCGGCGGCGAGGAGATGCTGCGCCTCCGTGCTTACGAAAAACTTCAGAATTTGGTGGCCCGCGGAGCGGTGCGCAAGACCGGCAAGAAATACAAAGGCCTGCCGTCCGCGCTCGCCCAGGCGATCGCGCCGCAGAACGGACATATTTCCGCCGCGGCCGCTGCTGCTGCCAGTGCGCGCAACGCGGCCATCGCGCGCGCGACTGCCGCTGCTGCGAAATAACGTCCCGCTATTGCCTACGATCCGATAAGGATCTGTATGCTTCGCGATTATTTGCCACTCCTGCTCCAAATCGGAGTAGCGATCGGGTTCGCTGTCTCGGCGTTGCTCGTAAGCGTGTTGCTCGGCAAGACCGGCCGGCGGACGCGCGTGAAAGACACTGCCTACGAGTGCGGCATGGTGGCGCAGGGTGAAGCGCAGCCGCGTTTCAGCGTGAAGTTTTACCTGGTCGCGATGCTTTTCATCCTGTTCGACCTCGAGATCGTGTTCATGTATCCGTGGGCGGTCGTTTACCGGGAGATGATCGCGGAGAGCAAACTCATCCTCTGGAGCATGCTGAGTTTCATCACGATCCTGATGGTCGGCTACGTTTACGCGTTGAAGAAGGGCGCGCTCGACTGGAAAAAATAGCCGGAAATTCGTGGCGACGGCCTGCCGTCACGCCGTGAGAAAGACAATCGGTCCTCCATCCGGCGCGAAGGCGTGCCGGCTCCAAATCCAGCTTGCACGGGACGATTCCCCGCCTAATTCTAAGCCCCCATGGTTCATCACATCACCCTGTTTAAACTGAAGCCGGAGGTGACCCCGGCTCGCATCGAAGAGATGATGATGAACACCCGGATGCAGCTCCTGAAAATTCCCGAGGTGCTCAGCATCAAGTGCGGGAAGCGGATCGAATCCGAAATGCCTTGGCCGTTTTTCATCGCGATCGATTTCGAGTCGATGGACAAATACGAGATTTTTAAGGAAGACTCGATCCACGTGAAATTCATGGAGGAAGTGATCAAGCCGAACACGGCCGATTCGCTTCCGCTCTTTTTCGAGATGGACCCGGGCAAGGACGTCCGGTTCTCGTAAGCAACGCTCGTTGCACCTTTGCGCGCCGAGAGACGCGCCGCTACACTGGCCGCGATGCGGCTTGGCTATCTCTATTCGCGTTACCCTGTGCTCTCGCAAACATTTTGCGACATGGAGATGCTCGAGCTGGAGCGGCGCGGGTTCGAGCTGGTAGTCGGGTCGATTCATCCCCCGCTCACGAGCATCCGGCATCCGCACACGCGCGCGCTCAAGGCACCGGTGCATTACGCGCCGCCGGCGCCCATTGTGCGGCTATGGGAGGAGAAAGCACGGAAGGAAAATCGCTGGCCGCACGAGCTCGTCGACGCGCACGAGCGAAAATACGGCACAGAAGTGAAGGCACCGACTCGGGCGCGAAACGCGAGCTATTTCGCGGAGCTTTTCCGACGCGAAGGCGTGGACCATTTTCATGTGCATTTCGCGAATCGCGCCGCGCACACGGCGTTGTTCCTGAAGGCGATGTCGGGAATTCCATTCAGCGTCACAGCGCACGGCCAGGATTTCATGGCCGATCTTGGGAACGACGATTTGCTCTGCGAAATCTGCGACGCCGCGGAATTCGTGGCCGTCGAGACGGAATACAGCCGGGGGCTGATGCAGGCGCGCTGCCCGAACGCGGCCCAAAAGATCCACCGAGTCTACAACGGTATGGACCTTACAAATTTTATCGGGGCAAGCGCCAAACCCGCCACGACCGGGCCGATCGAAATCCTGAGCGTCGGACGGTTGGTCGCTTTCAAGGGTTTCGAGTACCTAATCGAGGCGTGCGAGCAACTGCGCCAGCGCAACATCCTGTTTCACTGCGAAATTATCGGCGACGGTCCGTTGCGGGAAAAACTCCGGCACAATATCGCTGAGCTGCGGCTCGACGGCCGCGTCACGTTGTCGGGGGCATTGCCGCAGGATTGCGTGCTGGAACGATTGCGCGGCTGCGACATTTTCGCGCTCGCCTCGACGACGGACGATAAGGGCGCGAGCGATATTTTCCCGACCGTGATCCAGGAAGCGATGGCGTCGGCCCGGCCGGTTGTCTCGACGACGATCGCCGGGATTCCAGAGACAGTTATCGACAAGGAGACCGGCTTGCTTGTTCCGGCGGGTGAAAGCGGGCTCGTTGCGGACGCACTCGAAATGCTGTGCCGCGATGGCGAACTTCGGGCGCGCTACGGCGCGGCGGGCCGGGCGCGGGTGGAACAACATTTTCAAGTGGAGACGACGGTTGAGCCGCTCGTTCAATTGCTGCCGAAGGGAAAAGCTTCCACGACGAGCGTTGCGAAATCAGACGCGCGAATCGCCTACCTCATCGATCAGTGGCCGGATGAATCGTTACCGGCCTTGGAGACCGAACTACGCGAAGTGGCGAATCGGGTGAGCGAAATGCAGCCGTTCGTCTGTGATTTTCGCGACGAGCAACGGCTTTCAAGCGATCAGAAGCGGCTCGCGCTTGACCTCGAATTTTTGCCGGACGCGATGGCCATCGAAGCGGAATGGCAGGCAAACCGCGAGCTCGTCCTCGCCTTGGAAGACAATCGCGCGAATGAATCGCATCGCGTGCCCGTCGACTTGTTTCTGCGCCAGGCGCGGTTCGCCGTGACGTTGCGCCGGATTTTTACGCAACGAAAGATTTGCCACATGCACGCCACCAGTTCGCGCGCGTTGGTTTGCGGCGTCTTGTTGAAGAAAATTCTTGGCGTCAGTCTGAGTGCGTCGATCGAAGCAAAACCGGTGCTTTCCCGAGAAGCGTTCGAGAGTGCGCTTGAGCATGCGGTCGGCGGTCGGATCGCCGATCGGAAATTGAGCGAACAAATCGGCGCGCCGTTCTTCTTCGATCGCCCGGCGTCGAACAGCGCAATTGTTCGCGGGCTTCGCTGGTTGAAGCCGGTGAGCAGGATCGATTTGACGCGGCCGTCCAGTTTCTGGCAGGAATGGGTCAACCGGCTGAACCATTGGAGCGCGCCGTGACGCTTCTTTTCTTATGAACAAAAAAGCGATCCTTCTCGCCGGCGGCGCCGGGACGCGGCTTTACCCGCTCACCAAGATCGTCTGCAAACAACTGCTGCCGGTTTACGACAAGCCGATGATTTGCTATCCGCTCGCGACCCTCATGCTCGGCGGATTACGCGACGTGCTGATCATTTCCACGCCGAAAGATCTGCCGATGCTCGAGGATTATCTTGGCGACGGCTCGCGGCTTGGGATTCGCATCGAGTACGCCGCGCAACCGAAACCGGAAGGAATCGCGCAGGCGTTTTTGATCGGCGCCGATTTTCTCGGCGGTTCCGGCGCGTCGCTTATTCTGGGCGACAATATTTTCTACGGGAACCTCGATTTCTATCGCGAGGCCCTCACGATCGAGAGTGGCGCGTGCATTTTCGGCTATCAGGTGCGCGATCCCGAGCGTTACGGCGTGGTCGAGTTTGGCCCAGACGGGCGCGCGCTCAGTCTCGAGGAAAAACCGAAACAACCGAAGAGCAACTTCGCGATCCCGGGACTCTATGTTTACGACAACCGCGTGGTCGAATTCTGTCGCCAACTAAAACCATCGGCGCGCGGCGAATTGGAGATCACCGATCTGAATCTCGTTTACCTGAAGCGAAATGAGTTGCACGTGAAGCCACTCGGCCGCGGGATGGCGTGGCTCGACACCGGCACGCAAACCAGCCTGCTCGAAGCGGGAAATTACATCGCGACGATCGAACATCGGCAGGGACTTAAGATCGCCTGTCTCGAAGAAGTCGCGTTCCGAATGAACTTCATCGATCAGGCTGAACTCGAGCGGCTGATCGATGGCTTGCCGAAAGGAGAATATCGCGAATACCTGCGGATGGTTAGCGCGGAAGGCGCAGGTGCGCATCACCCCGAGCCCAAAGTGTGATTACTTGGGCTGTTCGCGCAGCAGATGATTCGTATCGGCGAGTAATTTCGTGACGCCATCCGGCGCGAGCGCGTCGTAATAACCACGGATCGAGCCGCGGCGGTCCACCAGCACAAAACGCGTGCTGTGAACGGGACCGCTCTCAGGAGTTTCGCCATCGGAAATCCCGAGCTTAAATCCATCACGGGAAATCGAGGCGATCGCCTCGCGTGCGCCGGTGAGAAAATCCCAGCGGAACGGTTCCTTCCGCAACTTGTCGGCATACGTGCGCAAAACTGGCGGCGTGTCGGTTTCGGGATCGACGCTGAACGAAACGAAATGGACGTCGCTTTTCTCGAGCGGCTTTTGCAATTCGCTCATCCGGGTACTGATGATCGGACACGGACCACGACAAGTGGTGAAGATGAAATCCGCGATCCAGATTTTTCCAGCTAACTGCTGGGAGCCGAACGGCTGCGAGTCCTGGTTTACGAGATCAAAACTTGGAACGGTGCCATACGAAGGCAGCGGCCGGTTGGAGAGCGCGTTCACCTGCACCTGCCGCAACCAGAATAGGACGGCGGCAGTAACGAGCGGAATCAGAATGAGCGTGATCTTCCAGGCCGTTCCGCTTTTCGGCGGCGGCGTTCGCACAGCCACGGACGCGGTTTCCGTTTTCATATCTTGGTAAAAACAAGCGCGCCGAGGAGCATCGGCAAGTAGGCAATCGAGGTCAGGAAAAGCCGGCGCGCATCGATCGTTTGTTGGGTCCGAAGAAAACGCATCGCGACGAAAATGAACGCGCCGTTTAGAACCAACTCGATCGCGAGATAAATCGGACTCACCAGGCCGAGAAACTGCGGGATTCCCGAAATGAAAAGAAGCAGAAAACAAAACAGAACACTCTGGCTCGCGCTGCGGGCTCCGGTTTTGTCGTCTTTCGAAATCATTTCAAACCCGGCGCGCGCGTAATCTTCGCGATACATCCAGGCGATGGCGAAGAAGTGCGGCATTTGCCAGAAAAATAGAATCGCGAACAGACTCCAGCCGCCGATGTCCGCGCGGCCGGTCGCCGCGGCCCAGCCGACAACGGGCGGCAACGCGCCGGGAATCGCGCCGACCAGCGTGTTGAAAGTGCTGATCCGTTTCAGCGGCGTGTAGGCGAAGATGTAGATCACGATCGTCGCGGCGGCGAGAAGAGCGCTCAACGAGTTGCAGATGAGATTCAAATAAATGATTCCGGAGACGGAAAGGATGCAGCCGAGAACAACGGCGTCACGCGGCGACATGCGCCCGGCCGGGATCGGGCGTGAGCGAGTGCGATGCATGAGTGCGTCGAGGCGGCGTTCCCACCATTGGTTTAACGCCGCAGCGCCTGCCGCGGCGAGCGCGGTGCCAAACACCGCATGGAAAAGTCCCGCGAAATTCAACGGCCCGGTTGCGCCTAGGTAATAACCAACGGCCGTCGTCAGAAGGACGAGCAGAGTCAGACGTGCTTTGACGAGCTCGGCGAAGTCCGAAACAAAACGCCTCGGAATCGCGCTCTCGATTTCCGCCGGAACAGCTGCGCTTTTCATGACACGGGAATTTCCACCGAAACGGACGAATGGCGAGGCGAACCAGCGGGATTCGATCCCCGCAAGAGACGTAGGCAGACCGCGCAAAGCGCCACGCCGAACGCGAACATGGTTGCGCCGACCGCGACGTGCGTCGTCGCGACATCGGCTGCTTTATTGCTCCAAATTACCCACGCGCCCAGCGTGATCTGGCAGGCGAGAAGAAGAAACCAGGAATCGGTGAATCGTGAAAGCAGGCCCGCTTCAGGTGCGGTTTTGCGCGCCAGAACCATCGATGCGATTACGCCAACGGCGATAAGCACCGCGACGAAGCGATGGGTCAGCTGCAACCAAATCTGGAACGCGGTCACGTCCGATAACGCTCGCGCGTCGCGCCATGAATTGATTTCCACCAGCCGTGCCGGCGACGTGTCGGGGATTACCTCACCGTAGGCCAGCGGAAAATCGAGGATCGATAGATCGCGATGCTGATGGCGCATCGTCGCGCCAAGGCCAAGCTGAATGTAAATCAGAATCGTTGTGGCAATCACGACGCGAACAAAGGTTCGAATCGCGGGAACGTTTGTTTCGCGAACGCGATTCCATAATCGCGACGTCGCCAAGGTGATCAGGATCAAGAGCCCGAGAAACGCCTGGGCGAGAAGCGCGTGGAAAATTCCGATTTCATCTTTCAACAATGTTACGCGCAAACCGCCGAGAACGCCTTGCAGAATGACAGCGCCAAGCGCGGCGAAGCCGAGATTGCGCATCCAACGCCGACGGTCGGCGCGCCAAATCCAGATCGCGAGAATGATCGTCAGAAATCCGACGGTCGACGCAATGAGTCGATGAGTGTGCTCAAACAAAATGCCGCCGACCCATTTCGAAACGGGAAAGAGAAACATGTTGTAGCCGAATGTGGTCGGCCAATCGGGCACGGCGAGTCCGACGCCTTTGCTCGTGACCATGCCACCGCTGCAAATCAGCAGAAGCGTCGCGATCGACGTGAACCAGGCGAAGCGATGCAGCCACCCGTAACCGCGATCGGTGATGGCGGCGGGAGCAACGTCAGGTTCGCGAGAAGACATCGAACCAACTTTGGCCGGGATCACCGATCCCGGCTACAATTCAATGGTGCTCGGGCGCGCTCGGACTGGGACTCGCAGCCTGCGGCGGTTCGCCGGGCGGGCGTTCAGCTGCCGGCGGCGCACTGGCGGGCGCGGCGAGCGACGCCTGTTCTTTCAACCAGTCCTGATACGCGGCCGGTTCATCGACCACCAGTTGTCCTTTCATGCTGTAATGCCCGAGCCCGCAAAGCTGGCCGCACACGACTTCGAATTCACCGGTCTTGATCGGCTTGAACCACATCGGAATGACCGAGCCCGGAATCGCATCCTGCGCGATGCGCATCGAGGGCAACGCGAAATTGTGGATCACGTCCTTGGAAGAAAGCTCGATGATCACGGCACGATCTTTCGGCACGTGCAGGGTTCCGGTCACGACGAGATCGTCTTTCGCCGCCGGATCCGATTGATCGAGCCCGAGCGGATTGGAGTTTGAAACCAGCTCGATGTTGCGGTGTCCGAAAACGCCATCCGGTCCGGGCAAATGAAAGTTCCAGTTAAACTGCTGGCCGACGGCGTGGACGATGATCGCATCCTTGTCGTCAGGGAACGAATTGACGCGCTTCGCCCAAAGTGGAATCGCGAAACCGATCAGCATCACCGCTTCGATCAAGACGACGGCGAATTCGAGGTGGGTCGAGATTGCGCTCTTCACGCCTTCGTGATCGGCCACCGGATGTTTGCTCCGGCGAAAACGGAGAAGCACGTAAACAAAAAACGCCGACCAGC
>DATILK010000414.1:0-2401 GCA_035476555.1 Chthoniobacterales bacterium
TGCCGATCGCCGACGCCGATGTCCTCACCCAGGACCCCGACGGTGACGGGTTCAACAACCTCGAGGAATGGCAGAATCACAGCAACCCGACTGACAAGGCCTCGCACCCGCCGTTCATCGCGAAGCTGAAAATGAAATCGTTCGCCCAGGAGCCGTTCAAGCTCGTCTTCGCGTCATGGGTGGACGAGACCTTCGCTCTCAACACGAGCAACCTGAAGGAGCCGACGCAGTTCCTGAAGATCGGGGACTCGATCCGCGGGACGAAATTCAAGATCGTGAAGTTCACCGAGAAATACGAGACGAACAAATACGGCACGAAGATCGACGTCTCGGAGCTGACGCTGGAGAACCGCGAGACGCGCGAGCAGCTCAGCCTGGTGAAGGAGAAAATCATGATCTCGCCGGAGTCGGTGGCGAACTTTGTTTACGAGTGGGGGGACCGAAAAGAGTTCGCCATTAAAAAGGACCAGGAATTTTCATTGAAACCGGACGAGCAGATCAAATACAAATTGATTGATGTTCAACCGGGCAAAGCGGTCATCGTCGATACGCAAAAGCCTGATCAACCCATCGAGGTGCCGCCGCTCACCCCTTAACCAAGAAACGGCTTTCTCGAAACCGCCGAGGTAATGCGCCTATGAAAAGATCAGCCTGGAAATTTTTGTTGGCGTTGGCGCTAACGATGATGATTTGGAACGGCGCGATGGCGCAGGTGAACACCGTCGCGGATCGGGAAGCCGCCCGCCGGCAGGCGAACCTGCCGCGGGGCGAGGAAGCGCTCGGTCGCGCGAAAGCCGCGATGGCGGAGGGAAATTATGCGGTGGCGCAACAGGAGTTTCGCCTCGCGCTAAATTTTCTGCCCGACGCAGTCGTGAGCGAGAGATCCCACGATGAAGCGTTGAGCGGTTTCTGCACGAGCGGATTGAAAGTGGCCGAGCAGAAAATTGCCGAAGGAAAATATGGCGAAGCCGAAGGGATCTGCCGCGAGATCCTGAGCAATCGTTACGATCCCAATTGCCGGCCGGCGGCGGAGATGCTGGCGCGGTTGCAGGAGCCGGGCAGCGTCAATCGGACAATGGGTCCGAAATTCCTCTCGAAGGTCGAGGAAGTGAAGAAGTTGCTGAGCGACGCGGAAGGTTATTACATGAGCGGCCGTTACGATCTCGCGTTCAAAAAATACGAACAGGTCCTCGGCCTCGATCCGTATAACGTTGCGGCGCGCCGCGGCGAGGAACGGATTAACCTGACGAAAACGCATTACGGCGAGGAAGCGTATAACGAAACGCGTTCGCGCCAGCTCTGGCAGGTGCAGAAAGGCTGGGAAGAGCCGGTGAAAAAATACGGCGAATCCGTGGGCCCGATCACCGACGCATTCACGAAAGATGCGACCGGCACGGCGCGGATCACGAACAAGCTGAACACGATCATTATTCCGAAGATTGAGTTTCGCGATGCGAGCATCCGCGAAGCGATCGAGTTTCTCCGGCAACAGGCGGCGGAAAACGATCCCGGCGCGGACGGCCGCAGAGGCGTCGACATTGTTCTGCGCTTGAACACGCTGGGGACGCGGGCGGAAACGACGTCGACGACTACGACGACCAGTGTCGCTTCTTCGAGCACCACCGCGCCGGGCGTTTCACCGGAGCCGACGGCGATCGCGCCCTTGCCTCCACCGGCGACGACCACCGTTTCCGCGCCGGCGATTAATCCAGCCGATGCGCGGATCACGATCACGCTGAACCAAATTCCGCTCGGCGAAGCGCTGCGTTACATCGCGAGCCAGGCGAACCTAAAGGTGAAGATCGAGCCGTACGCCGTCTCAATCATTCCGATCAGCGAGATGAGTAACGATCTGCTCACGAAACAATATCGGGTGCCGCCCGGATTCATCAGCGGATCGCTGACTGGGAGCGGGTCCGCTTTAAATCAACCGGCGACCAAGAGCTCGCAGACCACGGGCACGGCAAAAGATACGCAGGAATCGACCGGTGGGCGGTTGCTGGTGAATCGCGAAGGCGCGAAGGAATTTCTCGAGAGCCAGGGCGTTTCATTTTTAGTTCCCGGTTCGAGCGCGAATTTTCTTCCGCAAAGCAGCCGGCTGATCGTCCGCAACACGGCGGATAATTTGGAATTAGTCGACGCGATCGTGGAGCAGGCCAACACGTCGGGACCGAAGCAGGTCGAGATCGAATCGAAATTCATTGAGATCAATCAGACCAATTTGAAGGAGCTTGGCTTCGACTGGTTGCTCGGGCAATTTAATGTTCCCGGCTCGAGTCGTGTTTTCGGCAGCGGCGGAACGACGGGGACAGTTAGCGGACCGGGTGTGCCGTCGGATTCACCGAATTATCCTTTCGCGCCTCCCGGAGGTCCTCCAGTGGGGCAGTTCCCGGTAACGGCC
>DATILK010000415.1:0-1590 GCA_035476555.1 Chthoniobacterales bacterium
ATCGCGCTCGTTCTGGCGACGGCGATGGCCTACGTCCTTTCCGCGTACATCACGCGCATTATTTGGGATCTCGCGTGGCGCGCGGAACGAGTGGCGGCCGGCGAAAGCAACGTGCGCTTGGAGACGTGGACGCGGAGCGAGTTGGGCACGCTCGCGCGCGCGGTCGAGCGCATGCGCGAGAAGCTCGAGGGCAAAGCCTACGTCGAGGAAATGGCGACGAATCTTTCCCACGAATTGAAAACGCCGCTCGCGGCGATCCGCGGCTCCGCGGAATTGCTCGAGGGCCCAGCCAGCAACGACGCGGCGGCGCGCGCAAAGTTTCTCGCGAATATCCAGAGTGAAGTGGCGAGGCTCGACCGGATCGTCAGCGAATTATTGAAATTGTCGCGGATCGAATCGCAACCGCCGGGCACGGAAATTCCGGCGATCGATGCCGGTCCGGCCGCGAAAGACATCGCTGAGATGTATCAGCGGCGCGCCGCGGACCTGGGTCTCGTTTTTCACGCCGAACTTGCCGAGACCGCGTTGCCGATTCGGATCGTGGAGATGCAATTGAAGCAACTCCTCACGAACCTTCTCGATAATGCGATGCAGTTCACCGCTGCGGGACGCGCGGTCCTTTTCACGGCCCGACGCAAAGATCGCGTCGTCGAATTTGAGATTCGTGACGAAGGCGCCGGGATCGAGCCGGAGCTGTTGCCGAAAATTTTCGATCGTTTCTTTACCACAGCGAATCCACGCACCGGCAATCGCGGCACTGGCCTTGGGCTGGCGATCGCGAAATCAATCGCGACTGCGAGTGGCGGCGGGATTTCCGTGGAAAGCGAACTGGGTAAAGGCAGCGTTTTCCTGGTGACGTTTCCGGCGGCCTAACGAATCGAAACTTCATCGAAGTTTCACGCGAACTTCATCATGCCTTCACAGTCTAGTTCGAATCTAGGGCATGTTTACAAGGATTCTTGCGGGGCTCGCCGGCCTGACAATCGCGACTTCGTTGTTCGCGGCCGAGCCAGAGTCGACACCCGATCTGAGCTCGGCCGAAGTCACGCTGCCGTATTCGGAATTAAAAGCGCTCTGGCAATCAGCAAATCGCGAGCTCTTGGCGAAGCGGAAGCCGCCGGTCGACGCCGCCCTTCTTTCGGCTCGGTATCAACTGGTCTTCAAGGGCGATGTGGCCGCCGGCTTCGTCGACTATGAAGTCGAGAATTTCAGCGACGAGTGGACGACGATTCCGCTGCTCGGGACGCAGATTCAGGTGGACGAATTCGAGCCAGCCGACCTGCAGTTAGTCGTCCGCGGCGGTCACTTCGCCGCGATCACGAATCGTCCCGGCAAACAGAAGCTGCGTCTGAAATTCGCGGTGAAGTTGAACGGCGGTGCGAACGGAGCGCACTTCGCGCTCATCGCGGCGCCGGCCGCGATCAACACTCTTTCCGTCGCCGGCCTTCCAGAAAAACAAACGTTGCGCGTCGTCGATGCGACTCCGCTGTCGACGGACAAGGATCGGCTGAGCTTTCGTCTGCCGGCGGTGGAACGGATTGAATTCGAAATCGTGCCCGAGCAAGCCGCGGCGGCACCGACGCCAGCTTT
>DATILK010000416.1:0-8840 GCA_035476555.1 Chthoniobacterales bacterium
GAGGGGAATCGTTCGTGACATAGAGCGCCGGATTCATTTGAAAGTCCGGTGTTATGTTCCAGGTGAAGCCGAACGTGGTTGAATTGCCGGAACCGCTTTGGAAATCGACCTGGGCCCGCCATTGCTTATTGAAATCGTAGGCATAACCAAGGATGGCTTCGTTTCGATATCCCACGTGAATGGCGCCGACGATAAACTTGTGGTGTTCGGTGTAATAACCACCTTCGACGTACGGCTGCGGATCGACATGACTATGCGGGGACCAATTTGCGAAGCCGGTTGAGAGCAGCCACGGCTCGGTGGTCAGAATGCCCAGTTCGGTTCCGAAAATCAATTCGTTAGGCCGAAAGCCCTTGAAGACGGCGACCTCGGCCCACTTGGTCAATCCCAACTCGGTCTGAAACTGGTACGGATTCCCGATGAGTTTATCCTGGGCTTGAAAGCTCAACGATAGATCGCCTTCCGGCTGGAGGTCGGGCGTGATGATTTGGCTCAGGCCTTTGGTGGTGGCGAATAACGGGCCGGTGACGGCGAAGGAGAGGACAAATAGGAGAACGAGTCTGAATCCGACACCGCGCATCGGGGTATTGTGTCGCGCGGTGCGAGGCTGACAAGCCGCAATCTTTTTCCGTTGAGAATTTCAAATCGTTGGACGCCGCGCTTACTTGCCACTAAATCATGCCGATCATGGCGTTGGATTTTTCGTCGACGACTGGATTGCCGGAGGAGACGGCTGAGGCGAGCAACACGCGATTGCCGGCGGCCGCGCCGATTCTCGAGCCGGGTGCGCCGACCGACTTGGAGTTGATGCACGGGATCCAGGCCGAGGATCCCGAAGCGCTCTCGCAATTATACGATCGCTATAACGGCATCATCAAAGCGCTCATCCTTCGCGTAATCCACAACGAGGCGGAAGCCGACGACCTTCTTCAGGAAATTTTCATGGAGATCTGGAACCAGGCGAAAAATTTCTCGGCGCAAAAAGGCAAACCGCTCGGCTGGATGGTCACGCTCGCGCGGCGTCGAGCTATCGATGGTTTGCGGAAAAAGCAGGCTTACGCCCGTGCTGGCGAACGTTTACAAACCGAGACCGAACAGCAACCGGACGCGTGGGTGCATAATGCGACCGAGGAAGAAATCACGTTTGGCGATACGCGGCTCCTGGTCCGGCAGGTCATCGATACTTTGCCGGTCGCTCAACAAGAGGCGATAAATCTCGCATTTTTTCGGGGAATGAGTCAGCGCGAAATCGCCGCAAAAACGAATACACCTTTGGGAACGGTGAAAACAAGGCTCGAACTGGGCCTGAAAAAGATTTATGACGGGCTTAAAGAACTGCGCGATGAGCTTTGACGAATTCCAGAATCAGGCGCGCCTGTACGTCATCGGGGCATTGGAGCCGGAAGAGCTGGAAGAGTTTGAGCTCGCCCGGAAAGATCTTGGACAGGAAGCGGAAGACTTCATCACCAAGTGCTACTCGATGCACGAAGCGTTCGCCCTCAGCCTGCGCCCGGCCAAATCATCCGACGTGCTCAAGGACCGTTTGATGGCGATGGTTCGGAACCGGCAAAAATCGTAGCTACGGATTGATCTCCTGAAGGATGAACTCCTGGAGGAATCCGTAAAAGTTCACCTGGAACAAACCGAGATCGCGGCGCGATCCGATCGGGGAACGATAGTGATCGCACAGTTCGCCGTCGGTGAAGTTGTATTTCGCGGCGATGGCGACCCGTGCCTGGTTCAAGGCGTTGAGCCACGCTTCGGCATTCGCCGTCGGGATGCGCAGGGTGCAATTGGCAAACGGCTTCGTGCAGCCATTGAGCTGTTCCAGGTCGGCCTCCACCGTTTCGGTAGCGGATCGAAACAAACGGCGCAGCTCCGGTTCCACGTAAACTTTCCACTCCGCGCAAATCTCTTTCTCGCTCGCGGGCGCCGGTCCACTAAAGATGCGTTGCTGCGCGGCCTCGACGCCCTCGACATTGCAGCTCTCGGGAATTTGCCGCAGTAACTCGGCCAGAAAAGGATCGAGCTCGGTAATTTCGAGGCAATCCGGCTGGCGGCGAAATTCCATCGCGTTAATTGGTCCGCTCCAGCGTGGCCAGCAACAAGTACCCGTGAAGCTGCTGGACGTAGAGCTCAGCGCGCTCGCGCATCCCGCTCCACAAAATCGATCGGCCAAGCTGATGCACTTCGAGCATGTGCTTCTCGGCTTTTTCTTTCGTTAGGCCAAAAACTTTTTGAAAAACCATCGTGACATAACTCATCAGGTTAACGGGATCGTTGTGAACGATCACCTGCCAGGGGAGATCGATCTCTTCGGCAGTGCGCGTTTCCTGCTCGATGACCGGATTTTCGACTGACGATCCGAATGAACTCTGCATCGGGGCGGTTCGGTTACGATTCAGTCAATGCACCCTCGCCAACTTCGTGGCGCCAATCATGAAATTAAGCGTATCACAGAGTAAGTCGCGTTCAACGGTGGATCGCGCGCGTCAACCGCTCCTGGAAGCGCTTCATTTCCGCCGCGCCGGCCGAAGTTCTATCGTCGAAACCGGCGAGGTGCAGAAGGCCGTGAACAAGGTAGAGCCGCAGCTCGTGGTCGACAGTCGCCCCGAACTCCCGAGCCTGCCGCTTCGCGGTCTCGACGCTGATCACAATGTCACCGTGCTGAAACGTGATCACGTCGGTCGGACCGGGCTCGTTCATGAACTGCCCGTGGATTTGCGCAATGCGCCTGTCGGAAACGAGGATCACGCTGATTTCCGTCAGCTCTTTCAGCACACCGGATTTTAGCCGGGGTAATTTCAGGCACCGCGAAAGAGCAGACTGCGCGAACGTTTCCAGCCTCCGCGCATTCACCGCGAGTTTGCGCTGGCGATTCAGAACGCGGATCACGTGAGCGGCCGCGTTTCGGCCTGGAAATTTCGCGTGATCAATCGCGCGCCTTTATTGAACGTGACGTAGGACCAGGCCCATTGAATCAAAACAGCGAACCGATTTCGAAAGCCGACTAGAAAAATAATGTGGACGAAGAGCCAGGCGAGCCAAGCCGGCAACCCGCTAAAGTGGAACCAATGCAAATCCGCAACGGCACGGTTGCGGCCGATCGTCGCCATACTGCCTTTGTCCCAGTAACGAAAGCGTTCTGGTTTCCGTTCGTCCATCATCGCCAGAATATTGCGGGCGGCGTGCCGGCCCTGTTGCATCGCCACGGGCGACACGCCGGGCAACGGCTGTCCGCCTTGATGACTGAAGTTTGCCAGGTCGCCGATCACCTGCACTTCCGGATGGCCGGGAATGGTCAGATCGTCGTTCACGATCACGCGGCCCACGCGATCGACGGGCGCGCCGGTCGTCTTACCAACAAACGACGCAATGTTCCCCGCGGCCCAAACTTTCACTCGGCACGGAATGAATTCATCGCCCACTTGAAGTCCGGCGTCGCTCAGATTCGTCGCGTGAATCCCGGTGTGAACTTCGACGCCGAGTTCCTTCAGTTGTTCGAGCGCCTTGGCCGACAGATCTTCTGGAAACGCGGAGATCACGCGCTTGTCACCCTCGACCAAAACCACTCGCGCGCTCGACGGATCGATGTGCTTGAAATCTTTCGCGAGCGTGTAGCGCGAAATCTCCGCGATCGCGCCCGCCATTTCCACGCCGGTCGGTCCGCCACCGATCACCACAAAAGTCATGGCCGCCTTCTTCGCCGCTTCGTCGGTCAATTTTTCCGCGTACTCGAACGCGAGAAGCAAGCGCCGCCGGATCTCGATCGCGTCCTCGAGACTCTTCAATCCCGGCGCGAATTTCTCCCATTCATCGTGACCGAAGTAAGAATGGCGCGCGCCGGTGGCGAGAATCAGATAATCGTAGGCGATCTCGCGTTCGCCGGTGTTCACCGTTCGCGCTTCGACGTTCACGGATTTTACTTCCGCCAAAATCACCTCGGTGTTCTTGCAACGACCGAGGATGCCGCGGATCGGCGCGGCGATATCGGCCGGCGAGAGCGCCGCGGTTGCGATCTGATAAAGCAGCGGCTGGAAAAGATGATGGTTCGTCCGGTCGATCACCGTCATCCGGACCGGCTCCTGGATGAGTAGCTTCGCCGCTTCGAGTCCGCCAAAGCCCGCGCCGACGATAACGACGTGCGGTTTTCGTGGCGGCGTATTTTCCATCCGCGCAACTTCCTCCGAGCAAAAGCGGTTGTCACGCGCCGCGAGTGCGCTATCTTCCGCGCCTTATGCCAAAGCCGATTGCGCGCAGCAAGACCCGGAAAGCCGTCTCCAAGCGGTTCAAGATCACAGGGACCGGAAAAGTGAGACGCCAGCATGCGTCCCGCCGCCATCTGCTTTCGTCGAAGAGCGCCAAGCGCAAACGGCACATGGCAAAATCCGCCGCGGTCCACAAGACCGACGAAGCGCGGATCAAGATGAACATGCCGTTCGCGTAAGCCGGCGCGAAAAGCCGATTGCGCACGCGCCCTCTTGCGCGCAGAGTTTCGTTCCGTCAGGGGCTATGGACTGAGGACTTACGAACCCCGCCAGAGCAGGAATGCAGCAACGGTAGTCTGATCCTCTTTGCCGTAGTTCTCTGGCGGACTTTTTTTCTCGTGAAGCTTCTCAAGGTCAAAACCGCGCGCTTCGCTGTCGTCGTCGAGAAATGCGGGAAGCCCGAGGTTTACACGTTGTGGGTTAAACCAAAAACGGACCGGCATTTTCAATCGCTCCTGAAAAATAATCGGCTGATGACCGTGCGGCCGTCGGAGAGCGGAACCGATTTCGGCGAGGTCGGGTTCCATCAGAAACCGGGCGCGCGTTTTCTGGCGTTTCCGAAATCGCTGAAGAAGTTCGAAGGCCAACGAATCGTGGGAATCGATTGGGCGCTCGTGCAATCTTAGTGACGTGAGCATCATCGATCCGGAACGCCTCGCTGAGATCGCGCTAAGCGCCGGCGATCTGTCGCGTTACTCGCGCCAGCTCCTGTTGCCGGAGGTGAGCGCGGACGGACAGCGCCGGATCAAAGCGGCGCGCGTTTTGTGCATCGGCGCGGGCGGACTTGGTTCGCCGGCCGCGCTTTATTTGGCGGCCGCCGGCATCGGCACGCTTGGCCTGGTCGATGCCGATCGCGTCGACGCTTCGAATTTGCAACGCCAGATCCTTTACGGGACCGATGACGTGGGAAAATCGAAAGTCGAGAAAGCGCGGACGCGGTTGGAGCAACTGAATCCCGACGTCGAAATCGTCCTACACGAAGCGCGCCTGACGAGCGCGAACGCGACGGAGATCATCGCGAACTACGATCTCGTCATTGACGGCTCGGATAATTTTCCGACGCGATATCTGTCGAACGACGTTTGCGTTTTCGCGCGCAAACCCAACATCTATGGCTCGGTCTTCCGCTTCGAAGGTCAGGCGAGCGTTTTCGCGCCGCATCTCGGTGGGCCGTGTTATCGCTGTCTGTTCCCGGAACCACCGCCGCCCGGAGCCGCGCCGAGCTGCGCAGAAGCGGGCGTGCTCGGGGTTCTGCCGGGAATCATCGGTCTCATCCAGGCGACCGAAGCACTCAAGCTCATCGTCGGCGTGGGCGAAGGCCTCGCCGGCCGGCTGCTCCATTTCGATGCGTTGAAGATGAAGTTCCGCGAATTCAGTTTGCGGCGCGATCCGCAATGTCCGGTCTGCGGCGACACGCCGACGATCTTCGAGCCGATCGATTACGAACAGTTCTGCGCGGGGCCCGCGGAAGCAGAGTGGTTTGCCGCGCCGGAAGGTGTGCCGACGATTTCCGTAAAGGAACTCAAAGCCAAGATGGACAGCGGCGAAGAGTTCACCTTGATCGACGTGCGCGAACCGTTCGAATACGACATCGCGCGAATTCCCGCAGCGCGCTTGATTCCGCTCGGCGAACTCGAGACGCACATCGAGGAATTGCCGCGCACCGGAACACTCGTCCTGCAGTGCCATAGCGGCGGTCGCAGCGAACATGCCGCCCGCCTTTTGCGCGAAGCCGGATTCGACAACGCGCTGAATCTGGAAGGCGGCATCGACGCATGGTCGGTCCAAATCGATCCGGCGGTGCCGCGCTATTGAATCAACGCGCTTCCTTGATCCCCTGGGTCAGCATCTCGACGCTCGGCACGTCGTTCCAATGCCGCACCAGACGTCCGCGCCCGTCGAAAATAAAAACACCGAACTCAGCCGAAGTCGGCGCGATACCAAGCTGCGTGACCGCCTTGCCGTCGAAATCCGCGACGACGTAAATATCGTCGCGCGCGTTGCGATTGATGTGGCGCTCGGCGTACATCTTTTGAATGTCCTTCGCTTCGCTGTCGAGACGATGCCGGATAATGGCCGAAACCATCCCGCGCAGAGGCGGCAGAATGTTTTGCTGAAAATTCACCAGGTTGATCAACCGAAACTTCGGGTCGGCCAAAGTAAATTGAGTCACGCGATCACCGACGCTTTGCGCTTTTGCCTCATCACGACTGTTGACGACAGAAATAATCGTGACGTGCCCATCGGTCGTCGAAAGCTGATGATGATCGACATCGGTAAAGGTGAGCGGATAGGTGTTGCCGGGACGCAATTGAGCCGCTTGCCCTGCCACGACAACGCACAGCAGAGCCAGGAAAAAAATTTGCGGCGCGCGCAGGATCGCGCGTAAGGAGAATCGCCGGGAACCTATCTGAAGCTTCATGTCGTAGTTAGACGCCGATGACATTTAATTTCCTCAAAAAATTCGCGACTGCGCTCACGCTCGGCCTTGCACTGGCATCTGCAAGTTGCGACCGGATGATTACGCCGCGCAGCGCGCAGATCATCAAGGACGCCGAGAACAAGGTGGCCGACGGCAATTACCTGCGTGCGATCGCCCTCTACGAAAGCGCGCTGGACGATTCACCGCGTGCCGCCGAAGTGCATTACCGGCTGGCGTTGCTTTACGACGACAAGATGCACGATCCGCTGCACGCGCTGCATCATTTCAAGCGCTATCTCACCCTGGCGCCGGGTGGGCCGCACGCGAACGACGCGAAGAATTTTATGAAGAAAGCCGAGCTCGAACTCGGGACTGCGCTTTCCGGCGACGCGGTGGTGAGCCGGGCGGAAGCGGCGCGTTTGAAAAATGAAAACCTCGCCCTGCACAAGGAAGTCGAGGATCTGCGGGCGCATCGCACACCCGAGAAACCGGCGGCCGATCAAAAAACGGCCGACAAAAAAACCGGGGCGGGACCACGAACTTATGTGGTGCGCGAAGGCGACACCCTGGCCTCGATCTCGCGCAAGTTTTACAAGTCGACCGGCCGTTGGAAAAAGATTCGGGACGCGAACAAGAACGTTCTCGACGATCCGGCAAAGTTAAAACCGGGCATGACGCTAACGATTCCGTGAATTCGAAAACGCGCGACGGCGCGGCTCGTTACGAATTACCGATGTAACCATTCCCTCTCTCCGTGACCACCATCACTCGCATTGCGCCTGAAGTCGGTTGGCTGCCGATCAGCTTCGTGAACGTTTATTTTCTCGGACGCCCCGGCGGCTCGTGGGTGCTCGTCGATGGCGGACTTCCCGGGCGAGCGAACCAAATTATCGCAGCCGCTGAAGCGCAGTTCGGTGCTGGCATTCCGCCGGAAGCAATCGTGCTGACGCATGGGCATTTCGACCATGCCGGTTCGGTCCTGGCGCTTGCTGAGTATTGGACTGTCCCGATTTACGCGCATCGGCTCGAGATGCCGTACCTGACTGGAAAATCTGAGTATCCCCCACCCGATCCAACCATCGGCGGCGCGATGGCGTTTCTTTCGCGCTTCACGCCGCACGGCGCGCGCAATCTCACTGGACGCATTCGCGAATTGCCGACGAACGAAGTTCCCGGCGCGCCTGGTTGGGAATGGCTCGCCACGCCAGGACATTCGCCCGGCCACATCTCGCTCTTTCGTCCGTCGGACCGCGTGCTGCTTGCCGCCGATGCTTTCGCGACGATGAACCTGGATTCGTGGAGCGGGTTGCTCACCGGGCGGAAAACTTTCGCGCGCGCTGGAGCGCCGTTTAATACCGACTGGGACGCCACTCGCCTCTCCGTGAAAGAACTCGCGAAGCTGCGTCCGAACGTCGTCGGTTGCGGACACGGAATTCCCCGCAGCGATTCCGAGTTGAGCGCGCGCCTCGAACGTTTCGCGGAAAACTTTCGCGCCCCGCGCCACGGACGTTACGTGCGCCAGCCCGCGCGGACCGACGAACACGGAATTATCTCGCTCCCGCCCGCGCCGTTCGATCCAGTTCCGTTCGCAACGGCAGCCGCGTTGATTCTGGCCGGCATCGCGCTCGGTGCCGGTTATTTCGACGACCGGCGTCGCAGATAATCTCTAGTGTCCGCCGCTGAACGGTGGCGGCGGTGGAGGACCAAAGTGCGTGTTTGCGCCGTTGCTAGGCGAGCCACCAGTGCCTTCAAGGATGAACACACCGCTGGTCGAACCGTTTCCGCCATTCAATCCCGAGTTGTAATTGGCATGATTAAGGTCCGGGACGTAAATATCGGCGATCGGCGACGCCACCTCGACGACAACGCCATTGTTCACGGTCACGGTATTGCCCGCGATCATTTTCGTGCTGCCGCCGCTCAAGAGCACGTTGCCGACGAACACCACCGACCCATTCGATCCAGTCGCGTAAAGTTGCAGGAGCGTGTCGGCGTTGATGCGACCGCTACCGATGGTGAGAGTGCCGTTGCTGCCGAGCGCGCCGATCTTCACGATGTCGCCCGACACTTGCGCGGTCGTCAACGTAACCGTACCGCCCGCGCCGGTGTTGCGAATGTCGACCGTCCCTTTGTCGGCGCGAATCGTATCG
>DATILK010000417.1:0-4899 GCA_035476555.1 Chthoniobacterales bacterium
TACGGGACTGGACTGTTCGCGAATTTCTCGGCGAGGGCGACGTTCTCAAGGTTCACCCAGACGGTCATGTCTGGGTCGGACTTGATGATGGGAAGTAACGTGCGAAGACGGACGCGGTCGTCGGCTTTCCAGGCCCAGTTCGCATAAACATTTTTCAGGTAGCGCGAGTCGGGATATTCCTTGATCAAATAGTCGAAGCCGGATGCCATCACATCCCAGGAGATGGTCGTGTCGCGAAAGAAGCGGCGAAAGTAATAGTCCTGCAGATCCCAAGCGATCTGGGCATACAACGCGTCACCGGCAGCGCCAGCCCCGTGGAGCTGTCGTTGTTGCTCGGCGAATTGTTCCCATTCCCCTTTCCTGCCGTGCCAGCGCGGCAACAGATACAAAGCTGCGTTAGAATAATAGCGGTAGTAATCGGGCTCGAGCTGGGTGGCCTGGGCAAACAAGCGCATGTAATCGGGTTTTTTCCAGCCTTGGCCGAGCGCGACGGTTTGCATGAGAGCGTAGTATTCGGGGTAACTCTTGTCGACGGCCTGTAACTCGAGGAGTTGCCGCGCGATCGCCAACTCGTTCTTGAATCCTTTCCAACCTTCGGGCGAGACAGCTTTCGCTGCGCGGTCGGTGCGCCAGCGCCAGGCAAGGTCGAGATGATATCCGATCTTGATCAATGGGATCGCGGGCGACGTGGGCTTGGCGCGTTCCCATTGCGCGATACGTTCTTCGACAGCGGCGTAGCGTTCCTTCGATGTCGCCGGGCTAAGACGCAACGCGGAGAAGTAAGCTTCGCTGAGCCAACTGCCATCGAGGAGACGTTCGCGGCTCTGCCGCAGCTCCTGGCCGAGCGTTTCCAATGTCTCGAAATCTCCATGGAGGAATGTCTGCCAGACAGCGGCTTTGAATTGGGAGCGCTCCTGTTTGCCGTCGAGGGTGGGCTTGGACAAAATAGCTTCGTCCACGGGGAGAAGCCCGAAGTCCTCGCGCATCTGCAATTTCAAAAGCGGACCAGTGGGACTCGGCTCAAGAAGACCTTTGATTCGCACGACGCGGCCCACGAGCGCGCGGCTGGCCGGCAGTTTGTCGTAAAGTTTTTCGGCAACCCAAACGGAAAGCAGTTGTTTCGGATAGGGCGCGCCGAAACTCAGATAGTAGCCGTTCGTGGAATTCGACCATGAGACGGCTTTGATTTCATCCTGAAATTCGACGGTCTGCCCGATGCGATCGGCCACGCTACCGGCGCTAGGAACTTCCTGCGTCTGCGCCGTTGTTCTGAAAACGAGAAGCGCGGCCAGGAGGAGGAATCTGGGTTTCATCGGGAAACAGAATCATCGCTTCCTTCGCAGCGCGATGCACGCTTGAAGTGCGTTTCTGTCTTCCGATCTCGGACTTTGCTCTACCCTGTCGGCTTAAGACTTTCGCACTTGGCTTCGTAACTCTCGATGAGCGCTGCGATCTTGGAATGAAAACCGTCCTGAGCCGAGTAAAGCGCGCCGATCGGTTCGGCGAACTCTTTTTGTTTTAACTCGTCCTCGATGGTCAAAGACAGTTCTGCCAGAGCTTCGATGTTGGCCCGGGAATGAAACTCCATGTCCTTGAGCTTGGACAGGACCACAACTGACTTTTCGAGTTCGCCCGGAGCCGCCTTCGTCGTCTCCGGCGGCGGAGTTTCGGAAGGTTGATTGGGCGGCGCAATGGACTCGTTACCCTTCCGCGATTTCCTTTTGTTGCCCCCACTGGGCTTGGTTTGTTCGTGATGCTTCTCTTGAGCGACCTTCTTCCCGTGCGCCACGTTTCGGGGATCTGACATGGGTAATTATACACTCAATCCGCGTCGTCGCCTACCAAGCCGACCTAGTATTGAACGAACGCGTCGTCGGGATAACAATACAGCCAGCGTTCGCCGGGCTGCGCGGACGCGATCACGGGATGGCCACTGGCATGCGCGTGTTTCGTCGCGTGTTTGTTTGGCGAACTGTCGCAACACAGAGTCGCGCCACAGGTCTGGCAGGTGCGCAAATGCACCCAGCTCGCGCCGATCTTTACGCATTCTGCGCATTCCAGGACTTCCGGAAGCTTGACCTCGCTGATCGCATTGATGTGTGGGCAGGATCCGGCGCTCATGATTATTTTTCCTTCAACGACTCGTGCACACCAGCGATGGCCATGCTCCCTTCGCCGACTGCTGCCGCGCAACGTTTGACCGAACCGGAACGAACATCACCAACGGCGAAGACTCCGGGCAGGCTGGTTTCGAGCGCTACGGGCGGACGAGTTGCGGTCGCCCACCGGGGAGCATCAGAGACCAGCGCTCCGGTTTTAATGAAACCCTTTTTGTCGCGCAGGATTTCTGGCGGCAACCATTCCGTGCACGGCGTGGCGCCGATCATGGAAAAAACCGCGGGCGTTTCGACGGTGCGCCGCTCGCCGCTCTTGATGTTTTCCAGTTCGACCGCGTTGAGAACGGAGTTGCCCATCATCCGCTTGACGATCGTCTGCGGAACGAGCTCGATATTTTCTCGCGCGAGGACGCGACGCGACAGGTAGGCCGACATCGTCTCGGAAAGATCGCTCCGCCGAATCACCAAAAGCACTTTCGCCGCGCCCTCCGACAGAAACATCGCGGCCTGGCCCGCCGAATTCCCGCCGCCGACAACAATCACCGTCGCGCCGCGACAGAGCCGGCCTTCGAGCGCCGTCGCCGCGTAATAAACTCCGACGCCCTCGAAGCGGCTTCGGCCTTCGGCCTCGAGTCGGTTGTAATGCGCGCCGGTCGCGATCACGAGCGCCTTCGCGCAGAGCAGCGCCGGACAACCTTCAATTTGCAGACTGACGCGATACGCTTTTTCCGGATGGTAAATCAAAGTCAGCGCCTGCGACGGCGTAGAAAACTTTGCCCCGAAACGATACGCCTGCAGTTGCGCTCGCCAGGTGAGGTCCCCGCCGCTGATGCCGGTCGGGAAACCGAAAAAGTTTTCGATCAACGATGAAGAACCGGCCTGGCCGCCGGTCGCGTAACTTTCCAGGACGACCGTGTTCAGACCTTCCGACGTTGCATAAACCGCCGCCGCTAATCCCGCCGGGCCAGCGCCGACGATCACAAGATCGCATTTGATTTCTTCTTCATCGTCCGCCGCCAGCGGCCGCAACAATCCGGCGACTTGCGCCACTTCGCGGAGAGAAGGTCGCCGCAGCGGCGCGCCGGTGGGAGTGATCAGCGCCGGCAAATCCAGATCGGAAAGATGCAATCGGCTCGCGAGCGCAATCCCCTGCTCGCTCTTCACGTCGATCAGCCGATGCGGAATGTGGTTCTTATCGAGAAAATCGTCGAGTTGCCGGCCTTCGCGCGACTCGGCTTCCGCCACAATTCGCAACCCGGAAAACTGCTTGTCGCGCTTCAACCGGAGCCGGCGCATGATGAGCGCGTTCACGATCGGCTCGCCGATTTTCGGTATCTCCGCTAGGGCGCGTCGCAGTTTCACGGCGGGGACTTGCAACACTTCGGCTTCTTCGGATTTCACGCGCGCGCTGGCCAGGGCGGAAGTGCCTTGGAGCATGGAAACGTCGCCGAGAAAATCGCGCGCTCCGCCGACCGCCAGGATTTGTTCCACCCCATCGCGCGTTTCAAATGCCTCGATCTCGCCTTGCAACATGATGGTGAGCGGGAACTCGCGCTGGCCCGCCTTCAAGACGTATTCGCCGCGCTTCAGTTTCCGTCGCGCGCCCAACGGTTCGAGCAACGCAAGTTGCTCGTCCGTCAATTTCGGAAACGCGATCGCCTCTGTGTCGCGATAGAACCGCTCGACCTCCTCTTCCGCGGGCGTCATCGAAGCGACTGTAACGCGCGCCCGCGTTCAAGCAAAATGCGCAACGCGACCGCAATTGCCGGCCGAGAGCTGCAATCTCGCAATGCCCAAATGCACGAAGACCGGCCCTTCGCAGAGCCGGTCTCCGGTTAGCAATCGTTATTCAGTCTGGCAGATTAATGCCAATCGCGATCGTTCACCCAAACGCGGTGATACCGATAGTGCGACCGGGCGTAAGCGTGATTGTAGGCACCCCGCCGGACATAATGGCCCGGGACCCAGCGACCCCAGCTATGGCTGTAGTGCCCTGGAACCCACACCCAGTAATACCCTTCGTGCCAGTAACCGCCGCCGTGATAGTAGGGCCGGTCGCCCACCGCGATTTCCAAGCTCAACGCTTGCGACTGCGGCACCATCGGTGTCGTCACCGCCACGATTGCTGCCAACAGAATCAGAATTTTCCTTTTCATATCGTGTTTGACCATTTCCCTCGCCGTTTATTCGGTCAACAACAAAAATTCTTGCTTGTTACTCTCCTTCAGTTATTTCGCTTCGGTATCCGGCTCCATGATTCCGAGAATATTTCCCGTCGGATCCATCGCGTACGCGAGCCAGCCGACTTTCGGTATCGCCATTTTCGGCACGCAAATTTTCCCACCGCGTTCCTCGATTCTCTTTATCGTCTCATCGAGCGAATCAACCGCGATGGTGTTAATCGTGCCGGCACTTTGACCTTCGCGCGGACGCAGCAATCCGCCGTTGATTCCGGGGTCTTTGTCATCGCCGGTTGTCACTAACCAATATTCGAAGGGGCCGCCCTCGAACTTCTTGAATTGCCATCCGAAAACGTGTTCGTAAAACGGTTGGGCCGCTGCCGGATCGTCGGTGTAGATTTCGAAGTGAACAACGCGGTTCATGGATGTCCTCTTCCAATTCGTTGCTCGCTGGCCAATTGCGCGGGCGAAATCGCTTTACCATATTGAACACAACCGTCGTCCCGCTGTCTCTTTGAACGACTGCTTATGAAAGGCCCAGCCATCCGGATCGTGATTATTCTTGCGGCGATCGCAGTCGGCATTCTGTACTTTGCCCGACA
>DATILK010000418.1:0-12429 GCA_035476555.1 Chthoniobacterales bacterium
TCGCGCTGGAGTTCTTTCAACGTTGTCTGCGTCAACGGCCGGCGTCGCGTGGTCTGGTAAAGTTGCGTGAACAATTCGCTCGGGTTCCACGGCCGATCGGGCGCCGTTTCCTGGACAAGACTGGCGCCGATCGCGATGCCGCCCGCCGCGGATTCGAGCAGCGCGTGAAATTGCCGGAGCGCGATTTGCCGCTGCTCGCGCGGTCCGAGATAAGGCGCGTGATTCTCGCGCACCGCCGTGTGCCCTTCGCCGTGCCGCCCTTGTCCGGTAGCGCGGCGATTCAACCGCTGAATCCCGCGATTGAATTCCTCGATCTCTTCTTCGCGGGCAAACTCACCTTTTTCCGGCGGCGGCCAGCTCCCTTCGTTCCAGCCAGCGAAGATCAAGTGGGACCAATCCTGTCCCTGCGCCTGCGCCACCGTCAGCAGTTGCACGCGCGCGTAGGGATGATCACCTGCTTCGTCGCGGCCCGCCGTGAAAGTCGACGCGATCTCTTCCAGCCAGCGCAGAAACAGGACCCGCGAAAATTCTATGGGCACGTTGGACGCCGAATCACGACTCTGATTCGCGAGCGCCGTCCAGTGGTGTTTCCATTGCAGCCGCGCGAAGGCTTCTGCAGTCGCGGCGAGAAATTCCGAGAACGTCGCGCGGGCCGGAAGGAACTGAATGAGAGCGAGAACGTCCGCGACTTCCTTTCGTTCCGGCTGCGGATGCGCGTGGCAATAGCGCTCCACCAACGCGAGATCGTCGATCAGAATTTGGGAATTGATCGAGCGCAGCGTTTTTTCGAACCGATCGCAACGCAGTTCGGGAAACAGTTTCGACCGCGTCCGCAAGGCGCCGAGAAAACGGACGAGCGAATTCAGGCGCGGCCCGCGCTGAAGCTGAAGCCAGGCGCGCCATTCCGCCGATTCGAACAATCCAGGAATCGGATGGCCGAAGCCGTCGTTGTGCGGGATCTCGAGATTCGACAGCTCGTTTGCGACCAGGCGCGGCAACGATCCCGTTCCCGAAAAAATAATGCCGACCCGCGAGCAATTCTTCTCCGCCAGAAAGCGCGAACAGAGCAGCGCGATTGCCTCCGCTTGTTCAGCGGCGTCCGCGCCGACGAGAAAGGAATAATTCGCCGCAGCCGCGGGTTCGCCGCGCATCTCGGCTTCGGTAAAGAGGCTGTCGGTCGCCGGCGCGACCGGCGAGCTGACCGGCGTCGCTTCGCCGAGGAGCTCTTCCCACGACCCGATCCAACACTGGTCGATCTCGGAATTTTCGCGCGGATATTCGAGGAGCACCGTCGCGTTTTCCGCGGAATCAACGGCGGCGCGAAGAAGGAACCAGTGCGGCCAATGGGCTGAGTCGAAACCGGAAACCAACAGATTCGCAAAGCGCGGTGGCCTTGATTTCGAACGGCTGAGCAACTCGCGATCGTGCACACCGGTCATGGAAAAATAGCAGGCGCGCAGTTGTTCGCGAAAGCGGCGCACGATGGGTTGGAAAGAATCGAGCCCGAGCCGGTCGAAATCCCAGCCCGCGTTCTCCAGCCGGTCGAGCGTTCGCAACAAGTGATCCGGCGCGCGCACGACCGCCTTCGCCGCGAGATTGTCGCCATCGTTTTCCTGTTCCGCCGCGATCGCGAGAAGCAGGCGCAAATGTTCGCGTGGAGCCAGGTCTCGAGAGCGATCGCCGCTCAAGATTTCGCGCAAACCCGCGGGCATGATGAATTGAATGCCGAGATGCGATCGACCCTCGCTCAGCAAGCGACCCTTGAGCCAGTGTGCGTGCGCTCGCGTCGGCACGACGACGAGCGCGGGCAATTCTTCCTTCCACGAATCCGGAAGCAGTTCCCGAAACCACGGCGCGATCGCACCATTCCACGCGTCTTGTGGCGATGAAGCGATCCGGAGGGCCACTTTTTGTTTCACGCGATGAACCTAGCAGAATCGCCGAAGCTGTTGTAGCGACGCCGTAGCTACAACAGATGCTGCTCCTTCGTTGCGGAGCTAGTCTGCGAATGTTAGCCTCGCCGCTCCGCGCATGAGTCAGAATTACAAGGACACACTCAACCTGCCGAAGACGGATTTTCCGATGAAGGCGAGCCTGACGACGCGCGAGCCGGAGATGCTCAAGCAGTGGGAAGCGGCCGGCCTTTACGAGCAAATCCAGAAATCGCGCGAGGGCGCGGAATTGTTCGTTCTGCACGATGGCCCGCCCTTCGCGAACGGCGACGTCCATATGGGCACGGCGCTGAACAAGATTCTGAAAGATCTCGTCGTGAAATCGAAAACGATGGCCGGTTTTCGCGCGCCCTATCTGCCGGGTTGGGATTGCCACGGCTTGCCGATCGAATACAAGGTCGTGAAAGAATCGCGCGGGTTGTCGCCGCTCGAAGTGCGGAAGCGATCGGAAGCGTTCGCGAGAAAATTCATCGACATCCAGCGCGAACAATTCAAGCGGCTCGGCGTTTTTGGCCAATGGGAGAATCCATACCTGACGTTGAATCCTGGATACGAGGCGGAGATTTTGCGCGCCTTCGCGATCTTCGTCGAAAAGGGTCTCGTTTACGAAAGCCTCAAGCCTGTTTTTTGGAGCAGCGGCGCACAGACCGCGCTCGCCGAGGCCGAGGTGGAATACCAGGACCGCGAAGACACCGCCGTCTATGTTAAATTCCCGATCGTCTCTGGCGATCTCGCCGGCAAAGCGAGTATCGCGATCTGGACGACGACGCCGTGGACGTTACCAGCCAATCTCGCGATCGCCGTACATCCGAAGGAGCTTTATGTGCTTCGCGAGTTCCGGAAGGAAGGCGTTTCCGAAATGCTCGTGCTCGCCGCGTCGCTCGTGGAAGCGTTTTGCGCGACGACTGCTTTCGAACCAACGGGCGAACCGGTCAGCTCGTTTCCTGGCAGCCAGCTCGATGGCGTCACGGCGCAGCATCCGTTTCTGCCGCGAACATCGAGTGTCGTCGCCGCGGATTTTGTGACGATGGATTCCGGCACCGGCGCGGTCCACATCGCGCCCGGGCACGGCGAAGAAGACTACTCGTTAGGCCGGGCCAAAGGTTTCCAGATTCTTTCGCCGGTCGACGATCACGGCAAGTTCACCGACGAAGCCGGCCTGCCGCACCTGACCGGCAAGTATGTTTTCGACGCGAACCCGGACATCGTCGCTTTGCTCCGCGAAAAGGAAATGCTGCTCGCCGCGCAGGCCTACCAGCATTCTTATCCGTATTGCTGGCGCTCGAAGACACCGATCATTTTCCGCGCAGTCGAACAGTTCTTTATTCGGATCGACGCTCTGCGCGCCGACGCTCTCGCCGCGATCAAAGGCGTCCTTTGGATTCCGCCCTGGGGCGAGAATCGGATCGCGGGCACCGTGGAGTCGCGGCCCGACTGGGTGATTTCGCGCCAGCGCAGTTGGGGCGTGCCGCTTCCCGTTTTCTATTCTGCGGAAGGCGAAACGATTCTTGATCCGAAAATAATCCGGAAGCTGGCGGACATCGTCGAGCAGCGTGGTTCGAACGTTTGGTTCGAACTGGACGATGCCGCGCTCGCGCGCGAACTCGGTTTGCCGGAAGGGACGCGCCATCGCACGGATACCATCGATGTCTGGATCGATTCCGGCGTTTCGCATTACGCGGTGTTGCGGACGAACCCGGAGCTGCGCGATCCCGCGGACATGTATCTCGAAGCGACCGATCAGCATCGCGGCTGGTTTCAATCATCGCTCATGACGAGCATCGGGTTGCACAATCGTTCGCCCTACAAAGCGTGCGTCACGCACGGTTTCGTGGTCGATGTCGACGGAAAGAAAATTTCGAAATCGAGCAGCTACAGCAAGCCGATGGACGCCGGTCATTTCGTGGCGAAACACGGCGCCGACATCGTCCGACTCTGGGTGAGCAGCATCAATTACACGGACGACGTGCCGTTCTCCGAGGAAATGTTCACGCGGCTCGGCGACACGTATCGGCGAATCCGGAACACGCTCCGGATTCTGTTGGGGAATCTGCATGGATTTGAATCAGGAACGCATGAAGGCGGGAAAGCAGATTTCACGTTGGTGGATCGTTGGATTCTCGATCGCCTCGAGAACGTGATCGCGGAATGCCGCGCGGCTTACGCGGCTTACGAATTCCACAAGGTTTATCACACCCTCAATCAATTCTGCGCGGTCGACCTGAGCAGTCTCTACGTCGACATCACCAAAGACCGGATGTATTGCGACGCGCCGGATTCGCCGCGTCGCCGAGCGACCCAGGCGGCGATGCAGAAAATCTTCGATGCGCTTTGCCGGTTGCTCGCGCCCATCCTTGTCTTCACCGCCGAAGAGGCCTGGGCTTATCGTCGCGGCGCGGGCACGGTCCACGTGCAGACGTTCCCTGAGGAAGCGCCGGAATTTCGTAATCCGGAGGCGCATGAACAAATCGAGCAACTGTTGAACTTGCGTGGTGTGATCGGTCAAGCCGTCGAACGAGCGCGACAGGAGAAGCTGGTTGGAAACGCGCTAGAAGCCGCGGTCACGTTGACCTGCGACGAAGCGATTGTCGGCGCGGTCCCGAAAGAGGAGCTGGAAGAATTTTTTATCCTCAGCGATCTGACGCTGCAGACTGGCCAGGACGTAGCCGCCGCCATTTCAAAAACGCCGCATCAAAAATGCGCGCGTTGCTGGCGGCATCGGCCCAGCGTGGGAAAGAGCGCGGCGCATCCGGACTTGTGCGATCGCTGCGAGGCCGTTGTCACGGGCGAGGGGGGAAGGTTTAGCCACAGATGAACACGGATGCCGTAACGATGCAGGAACATGCAAGGCCGGGCTTTCCAACACGGATGGGAATTTTTTGGTTATGGTTTTCCATCTGTGAAAATCCGTGTCCATCCGTGGCCAGTTGCAATTGTTAAATGAAGTACATCCTTCTCCTGAGCCTGCCGCTCTATCTCCTGGATCAACTGACCAAGGGACTCGTCGTCCGCTTCGTTGGCGTCGAAGACATCCACGTGGTGGTGCCGGATTTCTTTGCGGTCGTCAACGTCACCAACGACGGCGCTGCTTTCGGATCCTTCAAGAACAACAACACTTTCTTCATCGTGCTTTCGTGCGTTGCCTTCGTTTTCGTTTTCGCGTTGCTTTTGCGGCGTGCAAAATCACGCGATCCGTTGCGCGATGTTTCGTTGGCGCTGCTCCTGGCCGGAATTATCGGCAACCTGACCGATCGGCTCGTGCACGGTCACGTGATCGATTTCGCGCTCTTCGATCTGCACGTGCCGCTGGCTCATCCCTGGCCGGCCTTCAACGTCGCCGATTCCTGCATCTGCATCGCAGTCGTCTGCTTCATTATCCATTCGCTCAAACGGCGAAAACAGCCACAGACGGTGTAGCGGCCACTACAGCGCCTTAGGGCAAAGGCGACTCCGAGCCGATGTGCGGCTCGGGCAGATAGAAAAACAAGATCCCGAGAATCAGGTAGACGGAAAGCAACTGCACGCCCTCGATCCAGTTCGTTTCTCCGTCGCCGCTAATCTGGAAGATGATGTAAACCGAAGCCACGACGGCGAAAACTTCCGGCAGCGAAAATTCGAAGTTCATCGGGCGTCCCATGAAGTAGGAAAGGAAAACCAGCACCGGCGCGACAAAGAGCGCGATCTGGAGGCTCGAGCCGATCGCGATTCCGACGCTCAGGTCCATCTTGTTTTTCATCGCCATCACGATAGCAGTCGAGTGTTCCGCAGCGTTGCCGACGATCGCCACGACGATGACACCGACGAAAACTTCGGTGATACCGAGCGATTGGCGCACGGCTTCAATCGTTCCTACCAGAAACTCAGAGAGAAGCGCGACGACGCCGGTAGCGATCACGAGAACGATCATGGATTTGAGTCGCGACCAATGGGCAACGTGTTGTTCAAGCTCTCCCTCGCAGCCGATGAAAAAATGTTTGTGCGTGCCGAGGGTAAAGAGGAGCACGCAGAGATAGGTTACGAAGAGGACGATTGCCATACCTAACGAGAGCTTGTGCTCGACATTCGGATGCCAGCCGGCTGGGCTCGCCGCCGCAGCCATGTGAAAAACGGTGGGGATGATGAGGGCGATGGCGGCCAGCGAAAGCGAGATGACCGAGGTGCGCGCGCCGCTCGCGTTGAAACGCTGTTCCTTATGTTTAATGCCGCCAAGCAGGGTCGATAGCCCGAGGACGAGCAAAATATTTCCGATGATCGAACCGGTGATCGACGCTTTCACCACGCCGGTGAGTCCTTTCGATAAGGCAATGCCGGCGATGATCAGCTCGGCGGCGTTACCGAAAGTCGCGTTCAACAATCCGCCAAGCCCTTCGCCGACGCGGGCCGCTAATTCTTCGGTCGCCCGGCCGATCCAACCCGCGACAGGAATGATGGCGATCGCCGAACAGACAAAGAGCGCGGTGGGATTCGAGATCGCGGGCCAGTAACGGAGCGCGATCGCGACCGGAACCAGCGGCAGCAACCAATTGAGGGATGGTTTCATCTTTCAGCAGTTTATCGGTTAAGATGGCGCCACTTCTACCACGAAATCGCCCCTCTACGCGCGGCCGGGCACGGTGCTAGCGTATTCGATCCCTTTTCCAGAGGCGCGCTCGCGTCATTCGTTCGCGCAGGCCGCCTTCGGCCAGGAAGGCCTGCTCGATCGTGCTGAGTTGACGGTCCAAGAGGTAGTTCGTCACGCGGACCAGCCCGAGGATGACATTCGCGGCAATCTCGGGATCCGAGCTTTCGATGCCCTTTCGAAAAGTCTCATAGGTAGCGTTCGGCGTCCGGTTAAGCGCGCGAAGGCGGCGCGAATAGGCGTGCTCGAGCGGCCATTCCAATAGCCGGCGTGTTCTCAGGAAATCCTGATAGTCTTCCTCCAGCTCGGCAAGGCTTGCCCGGGCTACGTTCGTTAACTTGATCTCCATCTCCTTGGACATGCCGGAAGCCTGGCTGGCCTCGACGATGTTTTGTTTTTCCTGAGCGCGCGGCCTGGACCATTTGGTCGACAGTGCGGTCGCGCTTATTGAGGAAGCGGCCGCAGAAAAAGACGGTGGCGTCGAAAACGATTTGCGCTTTTTGGTAAGAGCGCAGTTTCCGGTAGCCGCCGTGCGGAGGAATGAAGCCGTCTTTGGGGGGCATCGCTGAAGGACAGAAAAGACGAAAAGGACTGAAAGCGCAATTCGAAAATCCCTTGAGTCCTTTGAGTCGTTTCCGTCTCTTAGGTCTCTCGACACTTCTGACCGGCCGGGTCACAATTGCGTCGACAATGGAAAAGACTATGCAATCGACCGCGCGAGAAATCGCGCGCCGTCTGCGCGCGGCCGGCCACGTCGCGTATTTCGCCGGCGGTTGCGTGCGGGACTTGTTGCGTGGCGAGGTCCCGAAGGACATCGACATCGCGACCGATGCGCGGCCGGAAGTGGTGCAGGAAATCTTTCCACGCACGTATGCGGTCGGCGCCCACTTCGGCGTCATCGTCGTGCTCGAAAATGAATTTCAATTCGAAGTGGCGACGTTTCGGTCGGATGGCGTTTACCTCGATGGCCGGCGTCCGGTAGAAGTGCATTTCGCGACGGCAGAAGAGGACGCGGCCCGCCGCGACTTCACGATCAACGGGATGTTCTTCGATCCGGAAAAAAATGAGGTCATCGATTTCGTCGGCGGCCGCGAAGATCTCGAGCGGAAACTGATTCGTGCGATCGGCGATCCGGCGCAGCGTTTTGCCGAAGACCGGCTGCGCATGCTGCGCGCGATTCGGTTCGCCACCGTGCTTGGATTCGAAATCGATGCGGCAACGTGGGAGGCGATCGTGGCGAGCGCGGCCTCGATTACGCAGATCAGCGCCGAGCGGATTCGCGACGAGCTGGTGAAGATCTTTCTTTCGCCGAATCGCGCCCGAGGCTGGGACCTGCTCGATACCAGCGGATTGATGCGCGCGATTCTGCCGGAGCTGGAACCGATGAAAGGATGCGAGCAGCCGCCGCAATTCCATCCGGAAGGCGACGTCTTCAAGCACACGCGAATCATGCTGGAGATGTTACCGGCGGAAGTATCGTTGCCGCTCGTCTTCAGCGTTCTATTTCACGACATCGGCAAACCGCCCACGGCCACGGTGGATGAAACGGGCCGAATTCGTTTTAGCGGACACGATCGGATCGGCGCGGAGATGACGGAACAAATCATGGAGCGGCTTCGTTTTTCCCGCGCGGAAATCGACGCGACGGTCGAGGCGGTGCGGCAACACATGGTGTTCAAAGACGTGCCGAACATGCGGGTCGCGAAACTGAAACGCTTCATGGCGCGGCCGACCTTCGAAGACGAGCTGGAGTTGCATCGCGTCGATTGCGCGAGCAGCCACGCGATGCTCGATAACTACGAGTTTCTCCTGAAGAAAAAAGAGGAATTCGCGAGCGAGCCGATCATTCCGCCGCCGCTCGTCCGCGGTGATGATTTGATCGCGATGGGGATGAAGCCGAGCCCGAAGTTTGGCGAGATTCTCGAAGCGGTCGAAACGCGGCAGCTCGAAGGAGCGCTGAAAAATCGGGACGAAGCGCTGGAGTGGGTGAAGGCGGAGTATTTGGAAGAAGGGGGAAAACGTCCAACGTCCAACGTCCAACGCCCAACGTCGAATTAGGAGAGCGCGAGTCGCTGTTTTTTCTGAAATTGGACGTTGGACGTTGAGCGTTGGACGTTGGACGTTCTGCCTTTCAAATCCATGCGAATCCTAATGATCAGCGCGGAAGGTCCTCCGCTCGCTCGCGCCACCGCGCTCGTGGACGTGCTCGAGGCGCTGCCGCGTGAGCTGCGCGCCCGCAAACACGAGGTCGGCATCGCGATGCCGTACTACCGCGAACTCAGCGAGAACATGGCGCTCGATCTGCGCGATACCGGGATCACGGTCGATGTTCGCGTGGGCGAAAAAAATTACGTCGCGGAATTTGTGGAAGGCCGGACCACCAGCGGCGTGCAGACATTTTTTATTCGCTGCGACACGTTCTTCGATCGCGCCAGCATCTACGGCGAACACGGCGTCGCTTACGAGGACAACGCGGCCCGTTTCATTTTCTTCTGCAAAGCGGCGCTCGAGATGGCGCGGCGGGTGACGCCCACGCCGGAGATCCTCCATTGCCACGATTGGGCCGCGGCACTCGTGCCGGCTCTCGTCGCGGAGCAGCGCTTGCCGTTCGCGACCGTGCTGACGATTCATCACCTCGCTGAGCAGGGAAGTTTTTGGGGACTCGATTTTAATCTGACGAATTTGCCGGAGCGCTACTTCAAGCCGCAAGGCGTGGAATATTTCGGACGCCTCAATCTGCTCAAGGGCGGAATCGTTTTCGCCGACAAGATCACGACGGTGAGCGAACGGTATCGTCGCGAGATGCTGACGCCGGAAGGCGGATGTGAACTCGACATTGTTCTGCGCGAGCACGCGCACCGGCTCGTCGCGATTCTCAACGGCGCCGATTATCGCCGCTGGAATCCGGAGACAGATCGTCTGCTGCCACGCCAGTTCGGGCCTGGAAATTTTGAGGGCAAAACTATCTGCCGCGATTTGCTTCTCGATGGACTCGGGCTCGCGCCGGCCCCGGCCGGTCCGGTTTTTGCAATGGTCACGCGCCTCGTTCCGGAAAAAGGATTCGATTTATTTATGCCGCTCCTTGACCGGCTGCTTTCCGACGACGTTCGATTGATTATCCTGGGTGAAGGCGATGCCGGCTACGAAACCGCGCTCGCTATCGCGGCGCGAAAATACCCGGCCAGGTTCGCCTACCGCCAGCACTACGACGAAGCGCTCGCGCATCTCATCGAAGCCGGCGCCGACATCACACTCATTCCCTCGCAGATCGAGCCGAGCGGTTTAAGCGCGATGTACAGTTTAAAGTACGGCGCGCTTCCGGTCGCCCGCGCCACCGGCGGCATCCAGGAGATTATCGAGGATTACGATTGCACTCTCGACAGCGGCTTCGGTTTTCTCTGCCACGAAAAAACGCCCGACGCCTTCTGGGATTCCATCAAACGCGCCCGCGAGATTTTCCACGACACGACGACGTGGACGACCCTGATGGAACGCGCGATGACGCGCGATTTTTCCTGGAGCGAAGCCGCGGCGCGCTACGAGAGTATCTATGCGGAATTAGGTGCTGCGAGCAGCGCCGCTGCATAGTTGCCCGCCGTTGTTAGGCCGCCTTGGCGAGATACGCCTGGATCACGACAGGCTCGACTCGCTCTTGTCGAAGTAATGTGAGGTAGGGCAAACAACGACCGAATCCATCGTGGAGATAGTAAGATACGTCGCCGCGCCCGGCTGTGACCACCTCGGCCCTCTCGTCGTCACGAAGCGTGCGCAACACTATTCGGTCAAACTCGGATGTACTCGGAGTCGAGCGCTCATAAGCGTTATAGTACGATTGGTGGCGCGCCCTTCGGTCCGCTTGCGTCGTGAAGTATCCCGAGTCCAACGCGTGTGTCACTGCTGCATCGAGCGTGCGAAGAATGTGGTTGCGGACGAGTCGTTCTTCACGTGTCCAGCCGCTGCCGAGGATAAGCAGGTTTGGCAGCTCGGAAGGCGAGATCTCGACCAATGACCATGACCAGGAGATATAACCAGGCCATAGTTTTCCGGGTTGGGTAGCTTCCATTTGGGCGTGCCGCTCGAATCGCGTCTGCCCAACGTTGCGAATATTGGCTTTGGTGAGTTCACGTCGGAGATACCATTCGATGAAATCATCTACTGATGCGGACCCAAGAGTTCTCACGACTCTTAAGAGGCTGTAGTCATCGAAACCGGAGCGCAGAGCGGCCAGCGATTCGCGTCACTTGGTTCGACCTATTGGTTTTGGGCAAGACTGTTAACGTAAATCACACGCGCTTCTGTTAGCGCGGAAACCACCTTGAGCGCCGCGACCACTCTCTGAAGCTCATCGCCAGTCGCGACTATGTCCGCGCGATCTAGCGCTGAGACCAGGTCTAGAACACGATAAGCAAGCTCCTTAAACCGGCCGGCCCACTGCTGATACATTGCATACAGAGTAGTGTACTCGGATGGAGCTGGGTAAGTGAGAATGAGCTCGGGATACATGAGCATCCCCCGAGCGAGCTCGCGAACGTCGTCTCGCCACGGCTTCGTCAACGAAACAGTGTAATCAGCATCGGCGGCGCGCATGTAATCACCGAGAGCGCTCGCCAGACGTTGCCCGGTGCCTTCGAAGCGACGCAACACCTCAGTGTAGGAGATGTCGGATTGCGGATCGCTCATGGCTTCGAGAGGCGTAAAATCTGCCTGCCGATACCTGCGCGCAAACTCAGTGACTGCGCCGTAGCCGTGAGCGGCCCAACCAAATGTTCGTTCATCGGGACTCTACAACTTCGTCCACTGGTGGAATGTGGCCTTCGGACATCCGCTGGTCGATGGCGTCCTACTCGCTTTCACCAGTGTGCCGCACTTTTTACATTGATAGTTGGCGTCGCCGACGGGACCGAGCTTCGTCCACCTGTGGAAAGTGGCATCGGGGCATCCGCTCGTGCTGGGCGTCGAACTGCTCTGAACGAGTGTGGAGCAATGCTGGCATTGGTAGTTGTCCATCGTGTTGTATTCGTATGTGCGTTCTATTTCGGGAGCGTAGCTACTCTAACGAGAATTAGACAAACATTCGCATCGAAAAGCGAACGATTCATCGCGTGCATTTTATGGGCAAGGGGCGCGTTCCGTGGATCACGCTGCGCGCCGCAGCGGTTTCCGAGAAAGGAAGCGGACCCCATGACAGAATCCCCCGATTCTTCCCGCCGGCTTTCACGGCTCACATTTGTGGCGGAAATCCATTCTTGCGCTAGAGGACTTCCGCGGGTGCGCGCCGGCCAGGCCAACCCGCCCGCCGACACTCTCGCCCGCCGCGTGGCGCCGCGGCGGGGGAATCGCTTCCATCTTGAGCGGCGCACCGTCCGTCCCGGGATATAGCTCTCCCGTCCGCGGATTCGATCACCATGGCCGCGGCTGGGTCACATCTATCCTGGGATTTTTCGCCTCCATCCTCGGATGCCGGGGCGCGCCTCCGCGGCTTCCCGCCACCTGCCCGGGAATGCGCCCGTGCCTCCCCGGATGGCCGGCACGCACCTGCGGATATTTCCCGCGCGTCCCCGCCAATTCGCGCGCCTCCGCGGCTGCGCAGTTTTCGTCCGCGTCGATCTGGCAGAAATCCCAAGATTCCCCGTACGGATCTCAGGATTTCATCGGCTCACCGCTATTCTGTGCTCAACCGCAGCGCGCGATTTGACATGGCGCGGCTCTGCATGATCACAGAATTGATAGAAAAGTTGCTTCCGTCGCTGATAACCGCCGTAGGAGCCATCATCGCCGCGCTGATTTCAAACCGGCACAAAGCGAAAAGACGGCGGTAAGCCGGAAGTGCACGCGCGTGCAGTTCTGGGTCGCTCAGCT